>CAJLZE010000020.1 GCA_905210995.1 uncultured Anaerotruncus sp. | reverse complement strand
TGGCGGTGGGCGACGCCGCAGCCGATGCACTTGCCGCCTGCGGCTTTCCGCGCGAACGCATCGACGTAATACTCAACGGTACGGCTCCACTGCGAGAGCCGACCGAGGCAGAGCTTGACGCCGCACGGGAAAAACTCGGCATAAACAAAGATGATTTTACCGTAGGGATCTTCGCAAGGCTCGAAAAGCGCAAGGCTCATGAGGTCTTTCTCGAAGCAGCCCGCCTCTGCACCGAAAAGGCACCGGATATCCGCTTTCTCGTCGTCGGCGACGGCAGCCGGCGCACGGAGCTTGAAGAAATGTCCCGCAGAATGGGGCTCGCGGAGCGGGTTCGCTTCTGCAGCTTCTGCCCGGACATTGCCCCTCTCATGGCACTGTGTGCCGCAAACGTGAATACATCGGTGCCGGGCGAGGTGTCAAGCCTTGCAATAACCGAGGGACTCAGCCTCGGCGTTCCGCCCGTCGTGAGCCGCTGCCGCGGCAGTGAGCTGCTCACAGACGGCTGCGGCATCGTAACGACGCCCGGCTCCGCCGAATCGACCGCCGATGCCGTAATGAGACTGTACTCTGACCGCGGGCTGCAAAAAGAGCTTTCGGCAGCCGCGCGCCTACGCTACGCGGAACATTTTACCGCGTGCGAATATGCCCAAAGGACCGAGGCGGTCTATCTGCACGCCCTTGATGCCAATTCCACGCACCGCGCCGATCTTGGCTCTTGACAATCCACCCGCCGGGTGATAAAATAATACGGTGACATGCGGGTGTGGCGGAATTGGCAGACGCGCCGGATTTAGGATCCGGTGGGCAACCGTGCAGGTTCAAGTCCTGTTACCCGTACCAACATAAAATGGCAGCTTTTGCTGCCCTTTTATGTTGCTACAAGCAATATTATTCTTGAGCCGACTCAAGCCCGCAAAGGTGCACAGCATTGAATGACCGCCGTGAGGCATATGTCTCACGGCGGCGCTCTTTTTTATACCTTTTGCCGTCCGTCTTTTCAGAACTTCATATCCGGGTACAGATAACCGGCAAGCACCTTATATGCCTCGGCAAAGCGGCTGTTGGGTTTGTTGTGGAACAGTGTCTTTTCAAGATAGAAGACCTTACCGTTCTTCACCGCGTCAAGCGACTGCCAGACCGGGTTGCTGCCGTAAAGCGACGCGACAAGTGCCTCCGCATCCTCTTTACCGGCATGGCACTGCACAAGGATTATATCGGGGTTTGCCGCAAAAACAGTCTCAAGGTTGATGTCTACTCTCTCGGCGGTAGCGGCGCCGTCCCATTTGTCAACGATATTCGTCGCGTTCATTGCGTCGATCATACCGCCGACGACGGTGCTCGAGGTATTGGCCTGAAGAGTGTCGGCTGACGAGAACATGCAGAACACGTTGGGGGTGTTTTCGGTCGGGCAGGCAAGCAGCACGTCAACGACCTCGTTCAGCGCCTTGAGAGCGACCTCGTCCCAAAGCTCGGGGTGTCCGGTCAGGTTCGAGAACACCTTGAACCACTTGAGGTAATCGGAGAAATCGTTGTAGCTCATTGCGATAACGGGGATGCCCGCCGCCGCTGCGGGGGCTTCGATCGTTTTATATCCGCTCATGGCTGTCGAGCAGATGATGAGGTCGGGCTTCATGGCAACGATCGTCTCCGTAGCCCACTTTTTGCCCGAGGATGAGGTCGCAACGGTGGTAACGCCCTCATCGGCGGTTATATCGCGTCCGATGTATTCCTTATAAAGCTCAACGGAAGAGCTGCCGCCGATGAGTCCCGCGACCTTTCCGCCCGCCTCATACCAGAGAGTCGTAAAGCTGGCGTAAAGGTTGACGACATTTTTGGGGTTCTTCTTTATGGTGACGCTCTCCTTGCCGGAGGCATCGGTGAAGGTGACCGAGTCGTCATCCACTACGACCTCGTTCGCCTTTGCAAGGAAGGAGGTGCGCAGAGCCTCGGCTGCCGCCGAATTATCGGTATCTGATGGGGCTTCTGTCGTGACGTCCGCCGAGCCGGTCGTGACGGCGTCGGAGGAGGTGGAGGGAGTCGTTTTGTCGGAATCGCCGGTACCGGTGCAGGAAACGAGTGCGCCGAGCATAAGGGCGACCGCAAGAATAAGGGTCAAGATTTTTTTCATTGGTATTTGCTATCCTTTCTTAGTGGAACATTTATATCATCCGCCGAAGCGGGAGGATATCATTCGGGAATAAAGAACGGGCAGTCGTGCGCCTCGTCTCTCGTTACGGTAGAACCGATGCCGAAGATCGTGCGCAGGTTTTCGACCGTCAGCACCTCTGTCGGCGTGCCGGATACATAGACTCTGCCGTCCTTTATCGCGGCAAGTATATCGGAATACCGCGCCGCAAGGTTAAGGTCGTGCAGCACCATCAATATCGTGATGCCGAGCGTCCGGTTAAGGTTTTTCACAAGCTCAAGCACTTCGATCTGATAGCCTATGTCAAGATATGTCGTCGGTTCGTCGAGAACGAGTATCTCGGGCTCCTGCGCGACCGTCATTGCGATCCATGCGCGCTGCCTCTCGCCGCCCGAAAGGGTCGAGAGCGGCTGCGCGGAGAGCTTTTCAAGCCCCGTCATGCGGATAATGTTGTCAACGATCTCGCCGTCGGCTTTTGTCATACCGCGCCCCGGCTTCATGTATGGGTAACGCCCGTAGGAAACGAGCGTGCGAACGTCGATATCGGGCGGCGACGTATGCACCTGTGCAAGATACGCGATCCTTCTTGCGAGCAGCTTCGATCTGTATTCGCGTATCGATCTGCAGTCAAGCTCGCAGCAGCCCGTCTTAGGTGTGACCGCACGGGGAATGACCTTCAGGAGCGTTGATTTCCCGCACCCGTTCTGCCCGATGAGCGTCATGATCTTCCCTTTCGGGACGTCAAGCGAAAGCCCGGAGAGGACTTTTTTCTTTCCGTAATCGACCGCTATGTTTTTGAATCCGAAATACATGATCAGTTCCCCTCCTTTCCGCGCGAACGGAGCAGAACGAGGAAAAACGGCGCTCCGATAAAGGAAATTATTATGCTGACGGGGACCTCTCCGGGCGGCATTATCACACGTCCGATCGTGTCGCAGATAACTATCAGCGAAAACCCGAGAAGAGTCGATGCCGGGAAAAGATACCGGTAATCGGAGCCCACGAGTATACGCGCGATATGCGGGACGATGAGACCGACAAAGCTCAGCATTCCGACCGCCGCTATTGCTGCGCCCGAAAGGAGCGACGATACCGCGATGAGTATGAATCTGAAAAGCTCCGTTCTGAGCCCGAGCGAATTTGCCGTCTCATCGCCGAGCATGAGTATGTTCATCTTTGACGGCAAAAAGAGGCACACGACCATGCCCGCAAGGGCGTAAGGCAATATCATACGGAAGCTGCCCCAGCCGCACCCGTTCAGACCGCCGACGAGGAATCCCGAGGCGTTCCCGAGAGATTCGGCAAAAAGTGTTTTTATAATATCGTTGAACGCGCCGAACAGCGCCGAGACCGCCATACCGGAGAGGATCATGCGCACGGGGCTCACACCCTTCTGATAGGCGAGCGCGTATATCAGCATCGTCGTCACGAATGCGCCGGCTATCGAGCCGACCGGCAAAAGATACGAATATGCTGGAAATGCAACGAGCGTCAGATATCCGACAAAGCTTGCGCCGCCGGTGACGCCGATGGTTGACGGGGACGCTAGGTTGTTGCGCATCACGCCCTGGAGCACGCAGCCCGAAAGCGCAAGGCATATGCCTACAAGCCCGCCGGTGAGTATGCGCGGCAGCCGCAGATTCCAGACAATAAGCCGGGATGGCGAGCCGTCGTCGGTAAATATCGCACGTATGACCTCACGCGGCGTGAATTCTATCGTGCCGATGCCGACGCATACCACGATCGCCGCGATGCTCAGCGCGAAAAGCACAACGATCACCGTTATCCCGCGGATATGTTTTTTCATTCCGGTCATGCTTTTTCGAGAAAGCTCCTCACGGCTGCACGGCAGTTCTCAAGGTCGGCTGCATCGGGATGTCCCGCGGAAAGCTTTTGCCGTTCATAGCGCTCGGGCGTTATCCTTCCCTCGCGCAACTTCTTCCCCGTGCGGGCAAGGTCGATGGCGCCCTGGCAGAGAAAATGCCCGAGGAGCGTATTATTTTCGGAGGCAAGCGCCGACACGCGCGCCGACACATCCTGCCCGTGCTTTGTGTCGGGTTCGACGCCGAGCGAGCCTATGACTATCAACTTCTTTCCGTGAAGCCTGCGTATCAGCTCTATCGTATCGGAGTCGGCGCTCCCCTTATCGCACCAATAAGCGAGGATGAAGGTGTCAAATGTATCTATCACCTCGTCGTTTACATAGCGTATGTTGTATGGTCCCGCATGATCGGGCACCACGCTCGCCGCCGCTTCGGCAAGCCTGAACGCATTTCCCGTTATCGTTGAAAATATTATCACTGTCTTTCCCATGTCAATTATCGCTCCTTTCTTTTCGGCTGACACGTCAGCTCTCGATAGCACGGCGCAGATGCGCGGCGTAAAGCTCTGCAAAGGCGTCGTATTCGCCGAGTCCCCTCACAAGGCACTCAACCTCAAAGCCCTCCGAGCGCAGGATTGACGCGACGCTTCCCGGCTCATCGCCCGCCATATCGCGCCTTGCGTGTCCCGCGGCGCCGAACAGGAGCGGCGTCAGAAGGACCTTCGAATACCCTGCTTCGCGGAGCATCGGTATGATATCATTCACCGAGGGCTGAGCCTCGAGCGTCATCACAAAGATATCTCCGTACCCGAGCCGCTTTGCCGTTGCCTGAAGCTTGGCGTATTTTATATTGTCGGGATGCTCGGAGCCGTGCCCCATGAGCACCGTTGCGCGGTTAGCCGCAGCTAACTCGTTCTCAAAAAAATTACAGATGTATTCGTTGTCCTCTTCCCGGTCAAGAAGAGGTCTTCCGACGCGCAGCCTTGCAAAGCTGCCGCTCTGCAAATGCGTATGCTCGACTATCCCGTCGTATTCCCCGCCGCATATTATATGCGTCGGCTGTATGTATACCTCGTCAAAGCCCGCTTTTTTCAGCCGCTCCAAAGCCTCGGAGACGGTGTCAACGTGCACTCCCGCCTTTTTGAGAGATGCGATCACATGCTTTGACGTAAACGCACGAAATACCTCAAAGTCGGGGAACTCCCTCCCGTAAAGATCTTCGACGCGCGCTATCGTGTCCTCAAGCTGCGCTTTGTCACACGTACCGTAGCTGACCGACAGAATGGCTTTTTTCATTTTTCGTTGGTTTTCCTTTCGTCATTGTGGTTAGCAGCTGCTAACTCGTGCATTATAGCATATCATTCGCAGCCTGTCAATACGGCGCGCAAAAATTCACAAACTGTTACAAATTATTTGCCCCGCAGATCATCTGTCCGCCAAATGCCGGCGGCAAGGGGCAACGCGATACAAGCGGCCGCCGCGCAATGCGGCGACCGCTTGTAAACCTGTAAATATGAACGGACGCCTCGCTCACGTCACTATGGACCGTTTTTTATAAGATCCCGCGCCCCATTTCGTACGCCTCAGCCACTGCTGCCGTTTTGCGGACATCGCCCGCCTCCATTGAATCCACTCCGAGCACAACACCGCCCTCTTTGGATTCCGGAACGCAGCAGGTGAAGCCGCGCAGAGCCGCGAGCATAGTCTCGGTATATGACGCGTCGGGAGCGCCGCAGGTGACGATGAAATAAAAGGTCTTTCCCGCCAGTTCATTGTAAAACGCATACGTGCGGTCGATCACCGCCTTGAGCTGTGCGGTCATGGAGTAGAAATAGATCGGCGACGCCAGAACTATCACATCAGCCGCCAGCATCTCGGCTCTTATCTCCGCCATATCATCCTTTTGTACACAGCTACCGCCGTTGCGCAGACAGGCGTTGCAGCCGAGACATCCCGCGACTTTTTTTCTCGCCGCACGTATCCTCTTCACACTGCAGCCAGCCTCCTCCGCGCCGCGTGCAAATTCATCGCACAGAACGGCCGAATTCCCGTTCGCGCGCGGGCTGCCCTCAATAATAAGTACATTTTTCATGTTTGGATCCTCCCCGGTGTTGCGGCTGCCGTCAGACAGGCAAACGCTTGCTGCTTATATTGTATCACAATTTATCATATATTACAATACAGCATCCGTCGCCTATCCGCCGCCCTTCGGCGGCACACATCACTTCACCGGATGTTAATTTTTCATTCAACCTTTTCGGGTTGACAGGTAAAAAATAATGAGGTATAATTTGATGTGTAATTTGCCATACAGAGAGGGGGCGCCGGAATGAGCGAAATAAACGCTGCCGCCGGCAGCTCCGCAGCACAAATACCGACGCTCATCGTGTCACGCCCGTGCCGCTCTGCCGACGCCGTTATGCGGTACATTTCGGAGGGGGACTTCCCGTTTTTCCCGATAATTCCCGCCGTAAGCTGCGCCGAAGCGACGCGCACCGCCGCGGGATCGCAGTTCGGCATCGTGCTTATAAACTCCCCGCTTTGCGACGGCGACGGCATATCTCTCGCACGCACGTTGGCGCGCGACGGCTGCGCCGTGCTGCTCATAGTTTCCGCCGCGACGTATCCCGAGGCAAAAAAAGCAGCCGAGGACGGCATTTTCGTGCTGCCCCGACCGGTGAGCGAGCCGATGATGCACTCCGCGTTCTGGTTTTTGGCGGCGGCGTGCCGCAGGTCGGGAATGCTCTCGGTCGAAAACGAAAAACTTGCGGGAAAGATAGACGAATTCAGGATAATCGACCGCGCCAAGTGGGTCCTCATCGACTATCTTAAAATGAGCGAGGAGCAGGCGCACAGATACATCGAAAAACAGGCTATGGATCTGCGCATCCCGCGCATTGAAGCCGCAAAGAACATTCTGAAAACATATCTCGGCTGATAAAGCCGTGACGAAAGGACGATCATATGAACAATCAAACCATCGTGATCCTCGACTTCGGAGGACAGTACAAGGAACTGATCGCACGGCGCGTCCGCGAATGCGGCGTGTACTCGGTCATTCTCCCTTACGACACCGACGTAGCCGAGATCGCTGCCATGAAGCCGATAGGCATCATCTTCACCGGCGGTCCCAACAGCGTGTATTCGGATGAGTCGCCTAAGTGCTCTATGGATATATTCAAGCTGGGCGTTCCGGTGCTCGGCATCTGCTACGGAATGCAGCTCATCTGCCACCTGTTCGGCGGCACGGTCGTGACCTGCCACTCAAGCGAATACGGAACGCTTGACTCGAAGGTGGACACGACTTCCGACCTTTTCAACCGCCTCTCGCCCGATCAGGCGGTGCTCATGAGCCATACAGACATGGTATCAAAGCTCCCCGCAGGCTTCCGCTCCATCGCCTCGACGGCATTCTGCCCCGTCGCCGCGTTTGAAAACTACGGTGAGAAGATATTCGGCGTGCAGTTCCATCCCGAAGTCGAAAACACCAAAAACGGCAGCAAGATGATAAACAACTTCCTCTACCGCATCTGCGGTGCGGCGGGCGACTACTCCATGGAGGACTACCTCACCCGCAAGATAGAGGAGGTCAGAGCTCAGGTCGGCAAAAAGCGCGTGCTGCTCGGTCTTTCGGGCGGAGTTGATTCCTCCGTCTGCGCGGCGCTGCTTTCGCGCGCCATACCCGGTCAGCTCGTCTGCATCTACGTCGATCACGGCTTCATGCGCAAGGGCGAAACAGATCAGATACGCGAGGTCTTTGCGGGCCGCGATCTTGATTTCGTCTATGTTGACGCGAAGGACAGATTCATATCGAAGCTCAAAGGAGTCACCGATCCCGAGGCAAAGCGTAAGATAATCGGCGCCGAGTTCGCAAGAACGTTCGAGGACGAAGCCAAAAAGCACGGCTGCCCCGAATTTCTGGCGCAGGGCACCATCTACCCCGACGTCGTTGAGTCTGGCAGCAAAAACAAATCTGCCGTCATAAAGAGCCACCACAACGTGGGCGGGCTGCCGAAGGATCTCGGCTTTGAGGGCGTCGTCGAACCGCTCAACCTGCTTTTCAAGGATGAGGTGCGCCGTCTCGGCGTGCTGCTCGGGCTGCCCAAAAAGCTCGTATGGCGCCAGCCCTTCCCCGGCCCCGGACTTGCAATACGCATTATCGGCGAGGTGACCGAGGAGAAGCTGAATATACTGCGCGAGGCAGATGCTATCGTACGTGAGGAGATCGGCCGCTGCCGCGCACGCGCCGACCAGTACTTTGCGGTCATGACCGACACACGCAGCGTCGGCGTTATGGGCGACTTCCGCACATACGATAACGTTATAGCGATACGTGCGGTGCGCACGGGCGACTTTATGACCTGCGAATACGCAAAGCTGCCCTACCCGCTGCTCTCCAGAATGTCCTCAAGGATCACAAACGAGGTCAAGGGAGTCAACCGCGTGGTCTACGATATCACGGCAAAACCCCCGGCAACCATCGAGTGGGAATAATCCAATATACCCCGTCAGGTTCCAATGAAACCTGACGGGGTTTTATTTATTCATCGTGCTTCCGTCTCCGCCGTTGCGGGCGCGTCGGTCGAGCATCATCACATAATTTGTGAGTAAAACGCCATGGCGCAGCACCTTTTGCTCTCTGACGGTGACGTATCCTCTTTTTTCAAAAAAGCCGCGCGCGGTTATCGAGGCATGAGTGGTGATGACCGCCGCGCCGACGGCGTTCTCAAGCCTTTCGCATACGGCTGAGGCGATGCCCTTGCGCTGCTTATCGCTGCGGACGTAAAGTCGGTCAAGATAACCGTCTGGATCGATATCGCCGAAGCCGACGATCCTTCCGTCCTCCTCGGCAACAACGGTGGTATGGGCAAGAAAGGACCTGTTCCATTTTTCAAGATCCGGGCTGCCGTCTGCCCACGCGTTGACCTGCTCCTCCGAATAATCCCCTCTGTTGACAGTATGAACGGTGTCAAAAAACAACTCTGCCATCTCGCGGCAGTCGGACGGCATATAATCCCGTAATATCATAAAACGCTCCTTTGTTGATCTGTCGGTGCGTATATTATATCACCCGGCGGGCGGTATGTCCATATGGCAGCGGATATAATCATCGCAGCGTGCCGGAGCGGCGACATGACGGTTACCTATTGCAAACCGGCGGGATGTATGCTATAATATGACCGAACACATTGACACGGTCATATTTTGGGTGTGCGGCTTTTCTGCCGCACATTGATAAGGCCGCTCAGTTAGCATATTCTAACCGGTAAAGATACCGTCAGTGAGGAGAGATAAAATGAAGGACAACGAACTGCAGATAGACCGCACCTGCCATGTGCTTTACACAAAGCCGTGCAAAAACGAGATCATAAAAAAGATAGCCCTGCATTACGCCCCCGGCGAACGGGACACAGTATGGGAACGCGTGCAGCTCAAGTACGCGGAATTTCTCTCCGACTGGCGCACCGATCTCGGCGGCAAAAAGAACTTTCACAACGGCAAGGGCGGCACCTACGACTGCATAGCCCTCATGGCGTATTATGTCGTGTGCCACGACGTGACGAGCCTTGCGGAGATCGAGGAGATGGAGGGAAATCTGTTTCTCGGCGCCTTCCGCAAGATGAAATTCGTTGACTGCAACAAGCCGATCTTCAAAAAGCTGATGTACCGTGCATTCATGAACGCAAAGCGCCAATGCGACAAATGGGGCGATTTTAAAATGAATATCGCTCCGTATGACTCCGAAAAACCGATATACTACGAGTTTACCGAATGCCCGACGGCGGAGTTCGCCAAAAAGCACGGGTTTCTCGAGGTGATGCCGGCGCTCTGTAACCCGGATTTTGAAGGTATGGAGTGCATACACGCGCGGCTCGTGCGCACGACGACCTGCGCCAACGGCGACAGGTGCGATTATTCGATCGTCGGCGACCGCGACCCATACCTGAAGGATCACCCGGAATACCGCGACGATGCGGGATACAGAAGGAACAAATAATAACGCCAAAGGAGAAAACGATATGAGGATCCTTGTTTACGGTGCGGGCGTGCTCGGCTGCAACCTTGCAAACAATTTTTTTCGCGCGGGAAAGGACGTTACCCTGCTCGCGCGCGGCAAATGGGCTGAGGAAATAAAAAATAACGGACTTCGAATCAAAAGCAAATTCAAGCCCGGCATTACCGTGAGCCGCGTGCCGACGGTGACGGAGCTTGAGCCCGACGACGGCTACGATGTGATATTCGTCGTTATGCGCTACACGCAGATCGGTGCCATCACCGACATACTGCGCGCAAACAAAACGAAAAATATAATTTTTGTGGGCAACAATGTGCGCGCAGACGGGCTTGCGGCGCTGCTGCCCGAAAAAAAAGTGATGTTCGCGTTCACGAGCGCGGCGGGACACCGTGAGGCCGACCGCGTTGTTTCGGTCGATCTGAAAAAGGTCACCGTCGGCGACCTCCGCGGCGCGCCGTCGAACGAGAAGCTTATCGGCATGATATTCGAAGGGACGAAATACCGCGTCACATATGAGCCGAATATGGGCGATTACCTTCTCTGCCACGCTGCGTTCGTGCTACCCGCGGCATTTGCCTGCTACAAGACCGACGGCGATCTGCGAAAGCTCAAGGGCGATACAGCCTACCTCGGCAAGCTTATCGACGCCAACATCGAAGGCTATCGCGCGATAAAGAACGCCGGGCACGAGATACTGCCCGATGACAACAAGGATTTTGAGAGCGCAGCATACCGCAGGACCTGCCTGCGCTTTTTCAGGCTCATGTGCGCAACGGACCTCGGAAAGATCTGCGCCTCCGACCATGCAATGAACGCGGCAGATGAGATGAGCGCGCTCGACCGCGACCTTGAAGCGTTTTTCGACAAAAACGGGGCTGATCACCCCGTGTGGCGCGAGCTTGAAAAGGAAGCATCGAAGTATCTGAAATAAAAACACGACCGCAGCCCGGCGCAGATCCGTACGCAGATCCGCCCATCACGCAGGATTCGTGCTTTTCGCACAGTCCCCGACATATATGCCGCGTGTTCTCCGCGATATCGCACAAAAATTCGGTTTTTGCAAAAATGGGGCTTGACAAGCTGAGATTTTTGCGGTATAATACGTGCATTCAAGGCAAAGGCGCCGTAATCACGGTGTCTTTGCCCCTTTTTATTTCAATTGATTTTCAATTCATGCACGCAGGAGGCAAGATATGACAAGTATACCCGATTATTTCGGCGACATGGTATTTGATGACGCCGCAATGAAAACACGGCTCCCCAAGGAAGCCTACGAAGCGATGAAGCGCACGATCGAGGACGGCCGCTCGCTCAACCTCGGCATTGCCAACGCCGTTGCGTCGGCAATGAAGGAATGGGCGGTCTCAAAGGGCGCGACCCACTTCACTCACTGGTTCCAGCCCATGACCGGCATCACCGCCGAAAAGCACGACTCGTTTATCACCCCCACCGCCAACGGCAAGGTCATAATGGAGTTTTCAGGCAAAGAACTGATAAAGGGCGAACCCGACGCATCCTCCTTCCCCTCCGGCGGTCTGAGAGCCACGTTCGAAGCGCGCGGTTACACCGCATGGGATCCCACCTCATACGCCTTTGTGAAGGGCAAGACCCTTTATATCCCCACAGCCTTCTGCTCATACGGCGGCGAGGCGCTTGACAAGAAAACTCCCCTGCTCCGCTCGATGGAAGCGCTCAACCGTCAGGCAATGCGCGTTCTGCGTCTTTTCGGCAACGCCGATGTGACCTCGGTAAAAACGACGGTCGGTCCCGAGCAGGAATACTTCCTCATCGACAAGGATATGTTCGACAAGCGCCGCGATCTGGTATTTACCGGACGCACGCTGTTCGGCGCAAAGCCTCCCAAGGGTCAGGAGCTTGACGACCATTACTTCGGCGCCATAAAACCGCGCGTGAGCGAGTTCATGGAGGATCTCAACCAAGAGCTGTGGCACCTCGGCGTGCTTGCCAAGACAGAGCACAACGAGGTCGCGCCCGCACAGCACGAGCTGGCTCCCATATTCTCGACCACGAACATAGCCACCGACCACAACCAGCTCACAATGGAGCTTATGCAGAGCATTGCAAAAAAGCACGGTCTCGTCTGCCTGCTTCATGAAAAGCCCTTTGCGGGAGTCAACGGCTCGGGCAAGCACAACAACTGGTCGATACAGACCAACACGGGCGTCAACCTGCTCGCCCCCGGTGCAACGCCTCACGAAAATGCTCAGTTCCTGCTCTTCCTCTGCGCCGTGATCCAAGCAGTGGACGATTATCAGGATCTGCTCCGCCTCTCCGTAGCCTCCGCAGGCAACGACCACCGCCTCGGCGCAAACGAGGCGCCGCCCGCTATCGTTTCGATGTTCCTCGGCGACGAGCTGAGTGCCATTCTCGATTCGATAGAAAACGAGACCTGCTACAACTCCGCAGAGACCACCCCGCTCAAGCTCGGAGTGCACGTTCTGCCCAAGCTGCCGCGCGACACGACCGACCGCAACCGCACCTCGCCGTTTGCGTTCACCGGCAATAAATTCGAATTCCGTATGCTCGGCTCCTCCGCCTCCATCGCCACCGCCAACATCATGCTCAACACCGCGGTCGCAGAGTCGCTCAGACTCTATGCCGACGAGCTTGAAGGCGCAGCCGACTTCCCCGCCGCACTGCACGACCTCATCCGCCGCGTGATACGCGAGCACAAGCGCATAATATTCAACGGAAACGGCTATGACGACGCATGGATAGCGGAAGCGGAACGCCGCGGTCTGCTCAACCTGCGCACCACTCCCGACTGCCTGCCCTACCTCATCGCCCCGAAGAACCTTGAGCTGTTCGCGCGTCACAAGATCTACACCGAGGAAGAAGCTCGCTCGCGCTATGAGATACTTCTTGACAATTACTGCAAGGTGCTCAATATCGAATCTATGACGATGATCGACATGGTGCGCCGCGAGATACTGCCCGCCGTCACCGCTTATTCCTCCGCCGTTGCCGATACCGCCCTCAAAAAGAAAGCTCTCGGCACCGATGTCGGCGCAGGCTATGAGGTGAAGCTCGTCGGGACGCTCTCATCGCTTGCCGCCGCGATAGATTCGCGCTGCGACGCACTCGAGACCGCGCTCTACGAGGTCAAGGAATCGACCGGCGCATACGAGCTTGCCTGCGGCTACCGCGACCGCGTATTTATCGCAATGCAGGAGCTGCGCGCAGCCGTTGACGAAGCCGAAAGCATCACAGCCGCGAAATACTGGCCCTTCCCGACCTACGGAGACCTTCTGTTCGGCGTAAGATAAACCATACCTTTCCCCGGTGTGCCGCAAAAAGCATGCCGGGGTGTTTTTTGTCTTGACAAGTCGGAATTTTCAGTGTATAATGTTTTTGTAAGATAATATGTAAAAGCGATCGAGACAAAACCTACACAGCCCTCACGGGCGGAAAGGACCCAAACTATGAGATTTTCTTTCAATTTTCAGCTTCCGGGCAACGGGAACCCGTTTATATTCCCGACAATTGCGTTCGGCGCGGTCTTTTGGCTCATCGCTGTAGGTGTTGCCACCGCCCTGGGCTTGGCGATGTATGCGCTGAACGGCGTTGGGGTCAGTGCCATGGCAAAAAAACTCGGCGTCGCCCACCCCAACGGCGCGTATGTTCCGTTTTACCGCTATAAAATATTGGGCGACGTTGCCGAAGCTGCGACACTGCGCAATCCCGGCGCCAAACGCCGCAAATACGGCAAGATACTCTTCGGGCTTTTGATCGGATATTTCGCGGCATTTCTGCTCTTTTTCGTCGTGTTCTTTGTGATCTTTGCGATCGCCATAGCATCGTCCGATGTCGCACCGCTCTCCTCAGGCGATGCTTTTTCCGGGCTCGCTCTGCTGCTCACGATACTTGTTTGCATTGCGGTATATATCGGGCTCATGGTCGTCGCAGTGTTGCTTACCGTGTTCAATTATATGGCATATTATCAGATATACCGCTGCTTTTCACCCGAGTATGCCGTTCTTTGGCTGCTGCTCACGATATTTGTGCCGGCATCGGCTCCGATACTTATGCTGATACTCGGCAGAAACACTCCCGCACCGCTGCCATACGGAGAGCGGGCATAATCAAATAAAGAAAAAATATATTTAGGACGGCAGGGATTATTTCCCTGCCGTCCTAAATTTCATATCACAAGACGTTTGTGCACTCAGAATTTCATTGTATAATCGGATGAAAAATATCTTCTCACCCGATCCGCATCCTCTTCGGTCAGATAGCGATATACGGTCTCTTCGCCCTCTCTGAACGGGAATTTCCGCGTGTGCGGCGAGGTGCCGTCGTAAAATATCACATTTCCGACGACCGCCTCAGACGTCTCAAGGTAACGGCTTGCGCAGAACGCGCGTGCGCCGTCCTCATCCTCGGGGAGGGTACTGCCGCGCAGAATAACGTCGGTACCGCCCGGCAGCAGGTCGTGCCTGTATACCGCGGGCGTTCTGCCTCCCGCGCCGTCACGCGCGGGAGCCATACACACGATATACTGCCCGTTGTCGATGATGATCTCGTTTTTCATACCGTACGTCGGCAAAAGAGTGCCGCGTCAGTTTCTGAGCTTTATACCGAGGTCACGCTCAAGGGCGTCTATGATCTTTGCGGTGTCCTTTTCGGTCTCTTCCTGCGTCAGCGTTCTGTCGGCGGCGCGAAGCGTCACACGCATCGAAACGCTCTTTCTGCCCGCACCGACCTGTGCGCCGCGGTAGATGTCGAACAGTCTTATGTTCTCTACCAGCTTACCGACGGCTTTTCTGATCGTATCCTCTATAGTGCCGACCTCAATATCCTCATCGCAGACGAACGAAAGGTCGCGCGTAACTGCGGGATATTTCGGCAGCGGACGGTACTGTATCTCGCCGCTCTTGTGCGCCATGAGAACGGGAACGCGGATCTCGGCGGTATATACCGGGAAGGTGAACCCGTAGTTTGCGGCGACGGTGGGGTGTATCTGACCTATAACACCGACAAGGTCGCTGCCCGCGTACATCGCGGCGCATCTGCCGGGGTGGAAGGTCGGATCGTCTGTCCTTGCGACAAACTTCACATCGGCGCCGACAAGCTTATAAAGGCTCTCGCACACGCCCTTTATCGTGTAGAAGTCGCAGCCGCCGTACATGCCGAGCGTAAGGGATGTAGGCTCGTCGGGCAGCTCGTTCGGGTCGTCCTTGGGGAGATAGACGGTCGCCATCTCGTAAAGGCGCAGGTTTTCGTTGTTGAAGTTATTGTTTCTCGCCAGCACCTCAAGCATTGAGGGGAGCGCCGTCGTGCGCATCACGCTCGTGTCCTCGCCGAGCGGGTTGCGTATAACGACCGAGCGGCGAAGCGGATCGTCGGCAGGGCGGCAGATCTTATCGTAATACTTCGGGCTTATGAAGGAGAAGGTCTCGATCTCCGAAAGCCCCATTCCGGTAAGAGCGTGCTCGAGCTCAAGCTCGAATTTCTGCTTAGGCGTGCGTTTGCCCTCTGTCGTGCGTGCGCACATGAGGGTGGACTCTATCGTATTGTAGCCGTACATACGGATGACCTCCTCGGCAAGGTCGGCGGTGCCGAGCACGTCGTCGCGCCACGAGGGGATGGTCACACGCTCGCCCGCAAGCACAAAGCCGAGGCGGGAGAGAACGCTTCTCATATAGTCCTCGGGGACCGATGTACCGAGGAAAGCGTTTATCTTTGCGGCATTGAAGGTGACCTCGCGCAGCGGCTTTTTACCGGGATAGAGGTCTATCGTGCCGTCGACCACGTCGCCGGCGCCGAGCATCTCGACAAGCTCGCAGGCGCGGTCGATGGCGGCAAGTGTGTTTTCGGGGTCAAGTCCCTTTTCGAAGCGGGCGGAGCTTTCGGTCCTCATGCCCTGCTTTTTGGCAGATACGCGTACAGACGCGCCGAGGAAGTTTGCACTTTCGAACACTACGGTGGCGGTGCCGTCGGTTATCTCACTGTTTGCGCCGCCCATGATGCCCGCAAGCGCGACAGCCTTTTTGTCGTCGGCGATAACGAGCGTCTTTGCGTCGAGCACGTGATCCTTATCGTCGAGAGAACGGAATTTCTCGCCCTCTGCGGCGCGGCGCACGGTGATAGCCGAGCCGTCAAGGCACTTGTAGTCAAATGCGTGCATCGGCTGACCGTACTCAAGCATGACATAGTTGGTGATATCGACGATATTGTTGATCGGACGCACGCCGGACGCGCGGAGTCTTGCTCTCATCCAGAGGGGCGAGGGTGCGATCTTAACGTTTTTGACGACGCGCGCGGTGTAGCGCGGGCAGAGATCTGCCGCGTCGATCTTTACCGAAAGATAATTGTTTACCGAATCGCCGTCGCCCGCACCGCGCACCTCGGGGGTGTGCAGCTTAAGTTCGCGGTCAAAGGAGACCGCCGCCTCGCGCGCAAGACCGATCACCGAGAGGCAGTCGGGGCGGTTGGGTGTAATCTCGAATTCGACGGCGGTATCCGAAAGGCGGAGCGCCTCGCGGATATCTTTGCCTATCATCGGCGCGAATTCCTCGCCGAGGATGAGTATGCCGTCGCTGACGGCACCCGGCATATAATGCTCGGTGATGTCGAGCTCGCCTATGGAGCAGAGCATACCGTTTGACTCAACGCCGCGCAGCTTGCCTGCCTTGATGGTCACGTCGCCCGGCAGATGCGCCGTTGCAACGGCGACGGGAACTATCGCGCCCTCAAAGACGTTCTGTGCGCCGGTGACGATCTGAACGGTCTTGTCGCCGCCGATGTCAAGGTCGCATATCTGAAGGTGATCGCTGTTTTCGTGGCGGCGAAGCCCCACGATGCGCCCGACCTTAACGTTCAGTATATCGTCGCCGAGGACCTCAAAGCCCTCGACCTTTGAGCCGGTGGCTGTCATTCTGTCGCAGAACTGTTTTGTATCTATGCCCGCCGTATCCACAAATTCGGAGAGCCATTCAAGAGATAAGATCATGATAAATCAGAAATCCTTTCATAAATTACGGGTCGCTTTAACGGATCACTGCCTCAGCCGGTCTGACGGAAGCCCTTTCCGATAATATCGCTGGAGCTTGAGATGAGCACGAACGCGTGCTCGTCCACCGTATGCACGAAGGAGCGCATATGCATCGCCTGCGCGCGGTTCATTACAACGAGCAGCAGCGTGCGCTTCTCGCCGGTATAGCATCCGATGCCCTCCCACTCGGTCGCGCCGCGGTGCAGGGTCGATTCGATGTATGCCACGATGGGCTCCGGTTTTGAGGTGACAATGATGAAAAACTTTGATGTGTTTATGCTTTCAATTATGGAATCCACAAGAAACGCCTTTGCAAGCAGACCGAGGAGCGAGTAAAGTCCCGTTCTCACATCAAACGTGAAGAACGCGGCAATGACTACGAGAAAGTCGGCAAGCAGCAGCGCACGCCCGACCTCGATCCTCAGATATTTCTTGAGGATGAGAGCGAGGATATCGGAACCGCCCGTTGAACCGTCGCGGTTGAATACTATCGCAGAACCCGCGCCGGGCAGAAGTATTGCAAAGCACAGCTCAAGGAAGGGCTGATCTGTCAGCGGAGCCGAGAGCGGCATGACCACCTCAAGCAACGACAGCGCGCCCGAAAAGAGCAGGCTGCAATAGACAGTGCGTATCCCTATCTTGTGCCCGAGAAAAATAAAACCGATGATAAGGTAGAGGACGTTCAGTATCGTAACTATCCTTGCGGGCGAAAGAAATGGGATGACCTTGCCGAGAACAACAGAAAGACCGCTGACCCCGCCCATTGCAAAGTTGTTGGGATACTTGAAGAAGTAAACGCCGACGGTAAGCACCAGCGTTCCGAGTGTCAGCAGCGCCCAATCCGCTGCCGTTTCCTTTGCCGTGCGGCGCGCCTTTGCGTTCACCGCGGTCACGGTTTCCTTATTTTCCATCAGAACTGTGAGATAAAGCGGATATCGTTCTCGTAGAGCAGGCGCATATCGTCGATGTGATACTTGAGCAGCGCGATCCTTTCGATGCCGAGACCGAACGCGAAGCCCGAGTATTCCTCGGGGTCGATGCCGCATCCGCTCAGCACGTGAGGATGCACCATGCCCGCGCCGAGTATCTCTATCCAGCCCTCACCCTTGCAGAGACGGCAGCCCTTGCCGCCGCAGGCAAAGCAGGAGACATCGACCTCAGCCGACGGCTCGGTAAACGGGAAATGATGCGGGCGGAAGCGGATGCGCGTGTCGGCTCCGAACATATTCTTTGCAAACAGTTCAAGCATTCCCTTGAGGTCGCCCATCGTGATGCCGCGATCAACGACAAGTCCCTCGAACTGGTGGAAGAGCGGCGAATGCGTCGCGTCAACATCGTCGGAACGGTAAACGCGCCCGGGAGAGACGATGCGGATCGGCGGCTTCTGCTTTTCCATTACTCTGACCTGCACGGGCGAGGTCTGTGAACGAAGCAGGATGTTATCGGTAATGTAGAAGGTGTCCTGCGTGTCGCGCGCGGGGTGGTTTTCGGGAATGTTCAACGCCTGGAAGTTGTAGTAATCGTATTCGACCTCGGGCCCCTCGGCAATGGAGAAGCCGAGACCGAGGAATATCTCCTCAAGATCGCGGCGCACGACGGTCAGCGGGTGGTTGTGACCTATCGCGGGCGCCGCGCCGGGGGCTGTAACGTCCACACGCTCGGCAAGCAGTTGCGCCTCAAGCGCCTTCTGCTTCTGCACGGCGGTGCGCTCGGCTATCGCATTTTCTATTTCGGCACGCACCTTGTTTGCAAGCTGACCGACGACGGGGCGCTCATCGGGAGAAAGTCCCGCCATACCGCGCAGAACGGCGGTAAGCTCGCCCTTCTTGCCGAGGTAGCGGACTCTCAGCGCTTCAAGATCCGCGTCGGCGGAGTTTATCCGTTCAAGCGCTTCCGAACGGATCTTCTGAAGAATTTCTTTCATTTTTCGGTTTCGTTCCTTTCGGTTTATCCTTTTGATTATTATTTCCGTTTTTTCGGCACCGTAACGGCATAAAAAAAGCCCGTCCGACGATCAGGACGGACAGAGCCGCGGTACCACCCGAATTCCGACGGTGTGGGTACATCCGTCGGCACTCATCGGCGTATAACGGCGCCTCCGGGAAGGGCTACAGGCGCAAGTGCTGCGGCAGGGACCGCATTTTGCGTTTTGACCTTTCCTGCTCCGAAGCGAAACGCCGGCGCGCGCGAACGACCGCTCTCAGCCGCGGCGGTCTCTCTGTTGGGCGCTTATGCGCGACGGCAGACTTCATCACTGCATTTATATGTTCAGTATATCACAATCCGCCCCTGTTTTCAAGGGGTATTGCAAAAAATAAGCGAAAAAACGCGCATACGGGCGACGAGCCCTCAAAGCACGATGTCGATGTGAAGGTATTTCACCGCAAACCATACGAGCGCCGCCTGCACCGCCATGATGACCGGGATACCTATCATGAATTTCGGGTGCTTTGTCTTGTGCCTTATTATCAGCATTGTGACGAACATCGCCGCCGAACCGCCGAGCACCGAAAAAGCGAGCAGAGAGCTTTCGCGTATGCGCCTGTCGGTGCGGTGCTTTGCAGCCCATTTATCATATACGGTAACGGCGACCGACACGACCGATATAACGGCAAGGTATGCTGCCGGTATAAGCACCGGCAGCATGGAATACACCTTTTCAGCCATTATTTTTTGGGGTAGCTGTCCTTGAGACCGACGATGCGGTTGAAGGTATCGGCGTTTTTGGTGTCCTTGACGTAATACCCGTTGCGGACGAACTGGAACCTCTCTCCGGGCGCCGCATCTGCAAGCGACGGCTCGATCATGCAGCCCTCGACCTTTGTCGCGGAATTCGGGTTGAGATAATCGCCGTAGGTCTTGCCCTCGGGCATATCGTCGATATTTTCAAGTGTGAAGAGATAGTCGTAAAGCATCACGTCGGCGCGTTTTGCGTGCGCGGCGGAGAGCCAGTGGATCGTTCCCTTTATCTTTCTGCCGTCGGCGGGGGTGCCGTTGCCGGTCTCAAGATCGGCAGTGCAGTGAACGGCGGCAATGCTGCCGTCGGCACCGTGCTCGACAGATGTGCACTTCACGATATATGCGCCCATAAGCCTTACCTCACCATCCGGCTTCAGTCTGAAGAACTTCGGCGGCGGCAGCTCGGCAAAATCGTCGGCATCGATATATATCTCGCGCGTAAAGGGGAGCTTTCTCGTTCCCGCCTCGGGGTTCTGCGGGTTGTTGGGCAGGTCGAAATATTCGGTCTTGTCCTCGGGATAATTGTCGATGACGAGGCGCAGCGGCTTCATAACGGCAATGCGGCGCGGCGCGGTCCTGTTCAGCTCCTCGCGTATGCAATGCTCGAGCAGCTCGATATCGACCACACTGTATGCCTTGGCAACGCCCGCGCGGTCAACGAAATCAAATATCGCGGAGGGTGTGTACCCGCGGCGGCGCAGACCGCAGAGGGTAGGCATGCGGGGGTCGTCCCAGCCGTCAACAAGTCCGGTTTCGACGAGCTGACGCAGATATCTCTTGCTCATCACGGTGTGCGTGACGTTGAGACGCGCAAATTCGCGCTGCTTCGGCTTGGGATCAAAGCCGATGTTGTCAACGACCCACTCATAAAGCGGGCGGTGATTTTCGAATTCGAGCGAGCAGAGCGAGTGCGTAATGCCCTCGAGCGCGTCCTGTATCGGATGCGCGTAGTCGTAGAGCGGGTAGATGCACCATTTGTCGCCCTGGCGGTGATGCGAGGTGTGAACTATGCGGTATATCGCGGGGTCGCGCATATTCATATTGGGAGACGCCATATCGATCTTTGCGCGGAGAGTGTGCGAGCCGTCGGGGAACTCGCCGTTCTTCATGCGCTCGAAAAGGTCAAGGTTCTCCTCGACTGAACGGTTACGGCAGGGCGATTCTCTGCCCGGCTCGGTGAGCGTGCCGCGGTATTCCTTCATTTCCTCGGCGCTGAGATCGTCAACGTATGCCTTGCCGTCCTTTATGAGCTTTACGGCAAACTCATAGCACTTGTCAAAGTAATCCGAACCGTAGAAAACGCCGCCGTTCGGTTCGCAGCCGAGCCAGCAAAGGTCCTCGTATATCGATTTTACATACTCGTCGCCCTCACGGACGGGGTTCGTATCATCATAGCGAAGGTTGAACAGCCCGCCGTACTTCTTTGCGACCTGCGTGTTTATGCGTATAGCCTTTGCCGAGCCGATGTGCAGATATCCGTTCGGTTCGGGCGGAAAGCGGGTGTGTATCTTGAGGTTCGGGTCCTTCCGGAGGTCTTCATCTATTATATCATGGATGAAGTTGCCGCTTATCTCACCGGTCACGGCTTCGTTTTTCATTTCTTCCTTGTTTTCCATTCTGAATACGACCTTTCTGATGGGATCAGAGCGATTCGGCAAGCCCGCGCACGCGTGAGACGGTGCGGTCGGCGCCGAGAATATGAATTACGGTATAAAGATCGGGGGAGTTCATCCTGCCGGTGACCGCGACGCGGATGAACATACTCACGTCGGCAACGCTGCCGCGGAACGCCGAGGGATCGGCTTTGTACTGCCGCATATCCGCGGCATATCCGAGGTCTGCGGCTATCTTCTTTATTTTTTCAAACCATGCGTTGGGATCGTCTGCATAGTCGAGCGTATCGGCAAATGCGACGAGCGCCGCCTTCACATCCGCACGGTCAAAGCTCTCGGGTATCGCGTCCTCGCGCGTGAACAGCTCGTCGTAGAAAAAGCTCACGAACGCCTTGACCTCGCTCCAGAGGCCGTAGTCCTTGCGCGGCTTCTTTCCGCCGCGTCCTATGGCAAGTATCGACTTTGCATAGGCGGGGTCACGGTCGAGCAGCGCGAAGAAATCGGGATCGTATACCTTTGCCCAGCCCGCAAGCTGAGTGTAAACATCGTCGGCGCTCATGCGGGATACGACGTTTTTGGATACATCCTCGATCTTTGCGCGGTCAAAAAGGCAGCCCGATGCGCACATCTTCTTTATATCAAATTTGAAATCGGTAAAGGGTTTGTCGGGGTTCTGCATCCTCCACTCCTCAAAGTTGGAGTTGAGAACGGTAAGCAGATATTCGGACACCGCAGCGGGGGCATAGCCGTCGCGCTCGTAGTCGTTCATATTCGCGCCGAGATCGCGCTTTGAGAACTTCTTTTTGTTGCCGTTCTCGTCAAGGCGCATTATCTGCGCGGTGTGCAGATATTTCGGCAGTCTGAAGCCGAGATAACGGAAGAGCTGGATGTGCTTTGCCACGCTCGGCAGCCACTCCTCGCCGCGTATGACGTGCGTCGTGCGCATAAGGTGGTCGTCCACAGCGTGTGCAAAGTGATATGTCGGTATACCGTCGCTCTTGAGCAGCACGAAATCCTCGTCGTTTTCGGGGATCTCGAGCTTGCCCTTGACAAGATCGGTAAAGGGCGTTTTCTTTTCGGGGTCGCCGTCGGCAAGAATGCGCAGCACGAACCTGTTGCCCGCGGCAAGATTACGCTCAACATCCTCTATCGTGAATTCGCGCAGACGTCTCATCGCCGCCTTTTGCTCGGCTTCGGTCTCCTCGGTCCACTCGCGTGATTTTACCTCCGCCTTTTTATCGACCGCCTCAAGCGCACGCAGCTCCTCTTCGGTCGTAAAGCAGGGGTACGCCTTGCCCTCGGAGACAAGTTTTTTTGCATATACGTGATAGATATCCCCGCGCAGGCTCTGCTTGTAGGGGCCGTAATCGCCGCGGTCGATTATCTCGCCGTTCTCTCCTATCGCGGCGCCCTCGTCAAAGCGGATACCGTAGCGTGCCAGCGTGTTGATAAGCCCCTCGGCGGCACCGGGGACCTCACGCTTCGCGTCGGTGTCCTCTATGCGGAGATAAAACACGCCGCCAGACTGGTGCGCAAGCCTTTCGCCCACCATGGTCTGATATACACCGCCGATGTGAACGAACCCCGTGGGGCTGGGCGCAAAACGCGTGACCTTGGCCCCCTCCGGCAGGTTGCGCGGCGGATATTTTTCCTCCAGCTCCTCGGGAGTCATCGTGACATCCGGAAAGAGCAGCTCTGCTAAACGCTTGTAATCCATGCTGACCTCTCGTCATATCGCGGCAGCTTTTGCCGCCTTGAAAATGAAAATAAATTATTTTTTATTTTATCACAAATTTCGGTGCTTGTCTATACCGCCGGCGCAATTTTTGCCTTTCCGCGGTCAATTTCTTCCTCTGTACGGCTCAAGACAGCCGTCCTCCATCGAAAGTATGCGGTCGGCGCGTTCCGCTATCGACATATCGTGCGTGACCATGATGAGCGTCTGCCCCAACACCTCCTTCGTGCGGAGAAGAAGCTCGAGCACCTCGTCGGCGTTTTTGCGGTCAAGGTTGCCGGTCGGCTCGTCGGCAAACACGACCTGCGGACGGTTTATGAGCGCACGCGCTATCGCAACGCGCTGCTGCTGACCGCCCGAAAGCTCGCTCGGCAGGTGGTGCAGACGGTCGCCGATGCCGAGGGTGGCAACGAGCTTTTTCAGATGCTCCTCGTAGCTGAAATCGGGCTTGTTGCACATGAGAGTGGGGATGAGTATGTTTTCGAGCGCCGTGAACTGAGCTATCAGATTGTGATTCTGAAAGATCATTCCGATATAATTCCCGCGGAATTCGGCAAGCTCATCCGCCGGCATTGAGGTTATGTCGTTGCCGCGCACGGTGACTCTGCCCGAATTGGGACGGTCGAGCCCAGCGCAGATATGAAGCAGCGTGCTCTTGCCCGAGCCCGACGCTCCTATTATCGCCACGAATTCGCCCTCATACACGTCAAAGCTGACTCTGTTCACCGCAGTTACCACCGTGTCGTACTGGCGGTACTGCTTTATCACGTCGCGCGCCTCAAGTATTATTCTTTTTTCCTGCATATCATTCACCCTGCCTTTCGGATTCATTCGCCGAGCTGTGAGCGCACTGTTTTTTCGCGCTTTTTTATATATGCCGAATACGGCACCAGCGACGAGGCAAAGCCGCACGCCGCCGAAACGATGAGGCACACCGCGCACGCCGCAAGCGGCAGCCCGAAATCATACCGCACCGCACTGATAAAGCCGTATTTCGGCAGCCAGTTGTCAAGCAGCATGAACATGAGATACCCCGTCAGCGCACACAGAACGACACTTGCGGCAAACGCGGCGAGCGCCACCGCGCCGCCCGAGAAAAGATGAAGCTTTTTTATCTTTTTGTCCGTCGCGCCGAAGGACTGAAGCATAAGGAACTCGCCCTCGCGCTTTGAGAAGAACACAGACTGCGAGAAGAACCACACAAGAGGCGAAAGCAGCAGCGCCGCTATCGCGGGCACCGGCATGATGTCCGTAAGGCTCGTCATTTTTTCGACCGTCCCGTAAACGTCGGACTGATAATCGTATATATCGTATTTGCCGTAGTAAGCAAACCTGCGGCGCAGCTCGCGGAACACCTCACGCACGCCGTTGCGGTCGAGCCCGTCCTCGAGATAAACGCGCACCAGCTGCGTCTGCGGCTCGCTGCCCGTGACCGCGGCATATATGGCGGGGGAAACGCCTATCATAAAGCTGTCCTCCGCCTCACCGGTATCGACGACGGCGCCGACGGTGACGTCTATATAGTCAAAATTGCCGTAGAGAATCTGATTGGTGAGCACGATGCGCGGGTCGGTCACGGTTGTGTCGATCCCGGCATTTGACGACCTGAATACGGCAAGACGGAGCTTGTCGCCGACGCCGATATTCAGCGCCTTTTTGTTGAGTATGTAATTGCTGACAGCCACCGTGCGGTCGTCGGAGAGCACCGAGCCGAGATCGCCCTCAATCTTCCACAGCCCGTGTCCGGTCACGGTTTCGATAAGGCGTTCGTCGAGCGCCGAATATCTGAACACGTTTGTCGCAATGCTCTCGCCGTCCTGCGCCGTCGTGGAAACATAGCTGCGGCTGCCCGCCTCGGCTGCGGTCAGCACGACGTGGTTCTGCCACGCCGCGGCGCTTACCGAGTTGTCCCACATGAGGTGATCTACGCCCGCGACGGTGCCCGCAAGATCGAGATCGACCTCGTCGATCCCCTCCGGCACCGATATTCCGAACTGCGCCGACGGAACGGCATCCTTATGCACCTCTCTGTCGCGCAGGAACACACCGCCGAGAAATACGGTGCTGAAAGCCACCGCCCCGAGCAGAAGCCCCGCAAAATAGCGGCGGAAGCGGAAAATGCCGTAAAGCTCGTAGGTCTCGGGAAAGCGCTTTCCGAATATATATGCCGAACGCCGCAGCGACGAGACAAGGTTTGAATTGTCCTCAGCGGTCAGAAGCGTCACCGGCGCTTTTTTCGACAGCACGAGCACCGGCAGTGCCGTTGCGATAAGCACGACGCCGAAGTTCCAAAGAAATGCCAGCGGCAGCCCTGTCCACGATGCGGCAAACGCAGCGCCGCGCGGCAGGCAAAGCAGCGCCGTCAGACCGACGCCCGCAGCCATGGCGGGGATAAAGGTCAGCGCCGCTATCATGAAAAGCTCCCATGCGGCAGTCTCGAACAGCTTTTCGAAGTCCGCGCCGAACGCCATGTATATCCCGTAGCGGAATTTGAAGTGATTCGTGCGGATGTTGAAGAGGATCATGAGCGCCGCTCCCGACAGCAGGAGCGAAATGAGGAAGAATGCTCTCTTCCCCGCCGCGGTCTGCGCGGCAGCCGCCTCGACGAGCGTGATGCGCTCGGTGTAATAAGTGTGCGTCTCCGCCCCGCTTACCGAATAATAGCTTATAAAATCGTCGGCGCGGCTGCGCGAATCGCTGTCGAGCAGGATGCGCATTTCATACTTCACACCGTCCGCATAGTATTTTTCGAATGTATACGACTCGTACATCCTCTCCGACGGCTCAAGGTGCTGTGCCACCCACAGCCTGCCGTTTTCGATGGCTGACTTTTCGGAATCGCTGATGCCGTCCACTATCACATGACAGTCGGCGGCGTCATAAGCCTCCTTTTTGGCGGTCGCGAGTCTCATATCGGCGAATGCCATGCCCGACCAAAAAACGAGCTGCACGACAAAAAGCGCGGCAAAAAACGCGGCATATCCGCGAAATCCGCCCGTGACAGTGCGAAAAGCGTGCGCTACATTGCGCCGCGAGAAAAATCTGCCGATAAAATGCGCTGCACCGCGCAGCCGCCCGGCGGTCTTTGACACATATACACGGCGATGATCGATATATCTCTCTTCGGGCATGACGAAACTCCTTGTTCACATGATATTATATTATACATTTAATCAGCATAATTTTCAAGGTCACCGCCGGAGCATTTTGTGTGCATTATGTATATATTTTTCAGAGCCACACAGATCGAGTATTAATAAAGTGTAACATTTGATTTTCCGCTTGAAAAATCAGGCGTTTTGATGTAGAATATATACGAAAATGTTCTACTGGCGAACCCTATTGTTAAAAATATAACAATACATAAATCAAAGGAGAAAACACATGACCAACAACAAGTACATTCTTGACTGGGTCAAGGAAATGGCTGACATGACCTGCCCCGACAAGATCGTCTGGATCGACGGCAGCGAGGAACAGGCTGAAAAGCTTCGTGCCGAGGCTTGCTCGACCGGCGAAATGATAAAGCTCAATCAGGAGCTTCTGCCCGGCTGCTACCTGCACCGCACCGCCATCAACGATGTCGCGCGCGTTGAGGGCAGAACCTTCATCTGCACCCCCACAAAAGAAGAAGCCGGCAACATCAACAACTGGATCGAACCCTCCGAGTGCTACGAGAGACTGAAAAAGATCTACCGCGGCTCCATGAAGGGCAGAACCATGTACGTTATCCCCTACTCCATGGGTATCGTCGGTTCCGACTTCGCAAAGTACGGCATCGAGCTTACCGACTCCATCTACGTCGTGCTCAACATGCTCATCATGACCCGCGTCGGCAACGATGTGCTTGACGCCATCGGCGACAGCGACAACTACATCAAGGGTCTGCACTCCAAGGCTCAGCTCGATGAGAACAACCGTTACATCTGCCACTTCCCGCAGGACAACACCATCTGGTCTGTCAACTCCGGCTACGGCGGAAACGTGCTCCTCGGCAAGAAGTGCTTCGCTCTGCGTATCGCTTCCTACCTCGGCCGCAAGGAAAACTGGATGGCCGAGCACATGCTCATCCTCGGCGTCGAATTCCCGAACGGCGAGACCAAGTACGTCTGCGCCGCGTTCCCCTCTGCCTGCGGTAAGACCAACCTCGCAATGCTCATTCCGCCCGAGGTATACCGCAAGAAGGGCATCAAGACATGGACCGTCGGTGACGACATTGCATGGCTGCGCATAGGCAAGGACGGCAGACTCTGGGCTATGAACCCCGAGAACGGCTTCTTCGGCGTTGCCCCCGGCACCAACGAAAAGTCCAACCCGAATGCTCTCCACACCTGCATGAAGGACACCATCTTCACCAACGTGTGCCACAACCTTGACAACAACACCGTATGGTGGGAAGGCCTTGACAACAATCCTCCCAAGAACGCTCTCAACTGGAAGGGCGAGAAGTGGGATTACACCAAGTATGACAAGGCTGACAAGATCAACACCTCGGGTGCTCATCCCAACAGCCGCTTCACTGCAAAGGCAGTCAACTGCCCCTGCCTCTCCAAGGAATTCAACAACCCCGCGGGCGTTCCCGTCTCCGCTATCATCTTCGGCGGCAGACGCGCCAAGACCGCTCCGCTGGTATACCAGTCCACCAGCTGGCAGAACGGTACCTTCGTCGGCTCCATCATGGCGTCCGAGACCACAGCAGCCGCATCGGGTGCGATCGGCGTCGTGCGCCGCGACCCGATGGCAATGCGTCCCTTCGTCGGCTACAACATGGGCGACTACTGGCAGCATTGGCTTGACATGGGCAAGATTATTCCTCACGCTCCGAAGATCTTCCACGTCAACTGGTTCCGCACCGACGACAACGGCAACTTCATCTGGCCCGGCTTTGGTGACAACCTCCGCGTTGTTGACTGGATCCTCGCCCGCTGCGAAGGCAAGGTCGATGCCGACCTCACCGCTATCGGATATGTTCCGAAGCCCGAGGACATCAACATCGAAGGTCTTGACGGCATAACCGTTGACACCGTCCGTGACCTCGTGAGCGTCGATAAGGAAGCATGGCTTGCCGATATCGAGAACATCAAGGAATTCTACGCTCAGGTTGGCGATCACGTCCCCGCCGAGATGTACGAAGAGCTTGCCGCCCTCGAAGCAAGACTCCGCGCATAAGCTCAAAGTTCAATATTAAGAACCCCGCCGTTGGGCATTGCCCAACGGCGGGGTTTTGTATTCAACTTTCGTCAACCGGTGCCGCAGATCATCTTGAAGCTGCCTTTAATATGGCATCCTTCTGTGCATCCGACAGCTTTCCGATATGCGTATCCGAGTATTTTTCATTAACGGCAGCAAGGTGCATCCTCTTCTGCGTTTCAAACGTGACCGTTGTGAACCCGTTTGTAAAAACCTCTTCTCCGTTATACGGGGCATAGCTCACCGTATAGTTGTTTTTGGAGCTGCTCTCACCGTTTTTCAGTCTGAATGAATAAAGCGGATCATAGCAGCCGAAGTCCACAACAGCCCAGCTGATGATTTCGGGCATATCCGAAAAGTTCTTATCATAATAATAAAAATCACTGCGGTCGCATTCGGTCGCGTAGGTCTCATCGTCGCCGCGGCGCACGGAAAAACGCTCGGAAGGCTTCATAACAATATATTCGCCTGTTGCGGAATTTTTGATATTGAAGTTTTTTTCTCTTTCCGAATTTCCGTCAATGAGAAAGACCTTGACTCCGTCGGGGATCTTCCAGAATGTCCTGAGATCTTCAACAGTCGCACGGCACTTGTGAGAATCCTGGCTGTAGCACCAAAGGACGAATGTCTCGCCGGGTGCTATAACACCATCGGTGTACGAGGGATTGACCGGATACGATGCTTCCGCCCCCGTCCAGTATTTGTCGTACTCTCCCCACGGTGCGTCAGTCCAGTCGGCACCCGGGAAGATAGGTGTGTATTCCTGGATCGAACGTTCAAACCACGTAGAAACGCTTGTCGCACCGCAGCCCTGATAGCCCAGCATATAGTCAAAAACATTGATCGGGGACGTGGAATTGTTGTACATTTCAAAGCATTCAAACGGATCGAGGTTGGGGCTTTCCTTGTATGATGCCAATGCAGAGGCGCCGCCGTACTGGTCTGCCGCTATCTCGGTAATGATAAGCGACGGACGCTTGTTGTCATTCACAGCCACGGCTGCAGACGACGGCACGGTGCGTACGACCGCTGTTTTTGTTTTTGAAAGCGCTGCCTTCTGAGCATCGTCAAGCCGTCCTGCCGCGGATGAGGCATAGTCGTTCACCTTTGAGATGTGCATGCGCTTGTTCGACGCAAACGAACCGTTCGCTTGCCCTTCTGCTGCGGGAAGATAACTTACCGTGCGGTTTGTTTTCGCCTCGCCGCCTTCGGCTTTCCGCACGGACGCAAGAGGCTCGCTGCCGAAATCAACGACAGCCCAGGATATCACCTCGTCAAGCGTTTCGTATGTCGCCTCGGTATACGGGGAGCGTTTGTTATCACGCTCGACATCAAACTTTTTGTCGGCCGAACGGCGCGCCGGGAACCTTTCCGACCCATGCATTATAATATATGTACCCGTGCCGTCATTTTTGAGCTTGAAGTTGTTCGCGCCGTCAACATCGTTGCCGTCGAGAATAAACACTTTGGTGCCATCCGGGATGCTCCAGAAGCTGCGGAACTGCTCAAGCGTGCAGTTTATACGGTGCGACGCGGCGGTATACACCCAAATGACAAAAGTTTCACCGGGCTTTATCTTTCCGTT
This sequence comes from uncultured Anaerotruncus sp., assembly GCA_905210995.1. Classification (GTDB taxonomy): domain Bacteria; phylum Bacillota; class Clostridia; order Oscillospirales; family CAG-272; genus CAG-390. The sequence continues at coordinate 2,011 of CAJLZE010000020.1, read as the reverse complement.
CTCACGTGCGAGATTCACGGGACGCACGACAGATGACTTTTTCCAGTATGAATCGTATGCGGCAAACGGCGCATCTGCCCAGTCCGCACCGGGATAAAGCGGCGTGTAACACTGTATCGAACGCTCAAAAAAGTCCGGGCTCTTTGCCGGAGAAGCCCCCTGATATCCTATCATGTAATCGTAAACATTGAGTTCTCTGTCCGAATTGTTGTAAACGGAAATGAATTCATAAACATCGGCATTCGGATTGTTGCCGGCATCCTCGTTGTATTTCGGATTCGTATTTGCGGCATTTTCTCTGCTGCCGTACTGATCGACACCGATCTGAGTTATCATAAGTTCCGGATATTCATCCGTTCCGCCGCCCGCCGCGGTCACGGCATACGGCACGGTTCCGAGCATCATAAGCATTGACAGCACCACCGAAATAATTCTTTTTTTCATTCTGATCTCACCTACCCAACCGGCACAGTCAGTCTGTGTAAACGGAACGTGTCCATTTGCCGTCCCTGAAATCATATCTGATTATACGCGAGGTTTCCTTTTCGCGCACACTTCTTGTAGGCACACCGTCTATGAATACGATCGCGGTACCGTTGTCCATAGCAAATCCGAGGTCGTATTTCGGAGAAGTTTCTTTCATTATGGCACGATCGAATTCAGCCCACTTGTCGCTGCTGTCAAAGTGAGGTCCGTAATAGATATTCACCACATCAAGCCCGGGGAAAAACTTGTATATCGAATCCGGCACGGAATAATAGTCGTTCCACCCCATATACGTCCAGCACATTCCGCCTGCGCTCCCGCCGCAGCAGATAACGCCTTTGTTGTATGCCTCGACAAGGTATTCGTTCACTTTGAACTTTTTCCATACCATATCCATATACTCACTCTGACCGCCGCCGACGCAGATTATATCCGCATTCACGATCTTATCATGAAGCTCCTGAGGATCGTAGAGTTTTGTCACCAGCGTAATGGCTTCAACATTCTTGGTCAACCGTTTGAAGGTGTTGACATACGCCTCAACATTGCTTACCGTATCCTTACCCGCCGTGCATAGAATTATTACCTTGGGATCTTTCTTGTCGGCAAGCCCGACTATCTCAGAATAGATCTTCGTTGAAGCTCCGCCGCCTGCTATGACCGCTTTTTTCACTACCGGGACCGGCGGATCGGTCGATTCCCCGGGTGTATCGCTCATATCGCTGCCGACACCGGCAGTGTCCGTCGCTGTATTTTCACCGCCGGGAGTTTCTTTTCTGCACGCTGCGAGGCAGAGGCAGATGCACACGGCAAGCCCGGCAAGCACCGCCGCAAGTCTGATCGAATTGTTCATTGTCTGATTCCTTTCCTGCGTGCGCTCCGTCACCGGAGCGCACGCGCAATACCTGCCGTCAGGTCAGTTTCCCTTATCGGATGCTCCGTCCGCCGCCGTATCTGCGGGAAAGACGCTCGTGAAGTTGTTTTTCCATGTGGAAAGCACGACATTGCTTCTTGTGAGCGAAACACCCGGCGCACATTTGATATCATTCAGCACACGTTGGAGTGACGAGCTGCTCTTGGTAACTATCTTCAGTATGAAATCATAGTCTCCGGTTATATAATGCAGCTCGGCGACCTCGGGATGCTCCTGCATATGCTTTATGAATTCTTCATTGTACTTCGGATGCTCGACACGCACATAAGTGAATGCGGAAATGTCCATACCGACCTTCTCATAGTCGATAACGGTCGTGTACTGCTTGATAACACCCGAATTCTCCATCTTTTTTATGTGATCTATAACGGATGTCTCGGAGAGATGTATCTCCCTGGCAATATGCGATACACGCGTGCGCGCGTTCTTTTTCAGTATCGCAAGAATCTTTTCATCAACTTTATCCATTGTACCGTACCCCACACGACGCGGAGTGCGCCTGATTTTTGCGTCAGTCGGCTATACGTTTTTTCCCCACGGCAACCACCGCAGCAGTGCCGAGCATAAGCACCGCACAAACGGCAACGGCGG
>CAJLZE010000019.1 GCA_905210995.1 uncultured Anaerotruncus sp. | reverse complement strand
TTTGGTCGCCTCCGCAGAGGCGAAACCCCTGCGCCGAATGCAATCCTGCGCCACAGGATTACACAGTTTGCCCATCATCCCCGCGGCGGAAATCCACCGCAAGCAGCTCCTCGCGGCTGATGACCTGCGTCCGCGGCGAACGGGTCGTCACGAACGATACCTGCTTGTCGTCGTAGCGCACAATGTGCGCATTGACTTGAAACAGCCGCCCATCCCGCATGAACATCAGGCGTATCACCCGGTCATGCTCCACCGCGAAGCGCAGCAGACGCTCCATTGCCCATGTCCTCCGTTTCCGATGAGGGATGCACGGCGTAAATCGTCGCTTCCCAGTTGCTGAATACGCGCGTGAACAGGCGGTCAAGCGTATCCGTATCCACCGCATAGCTGCTCCGCTCGTAGCTGCTGACGTAGATGTAGTCCACGTCGTACTTCTCCAGCAGGTCGAGGTTTTCCGCAGGGTCGGTGTAGAAGCTCGCAATGTCCATCTTGCGTTCGCTCGTGTCCAGCCCGTGGTAGTACAGCCACAAATCCGGCCCGCAGACGATGTTCTGCCCGGCGATGGACGCAATCGGGTTCAGGTGCTGCGTCCCGGTCATGTAGGTGGAATGCTCCGGCGTGTTATCGCGGGCAAATTCCCCCGCTTCCACCGCCGACGCGGAAAAAGCCTGATAGTTGCTGACGCACTCGCGCCAGAGCGTCAGCCCCGCGGACAGAAACACCGCAATCGCCGTCACAACCGCCAGCGCCCCGCGCCCACGCATCCCTTTCAGCCGATGCCAGACCTCCCGACACCAGTCCGCCACAATCATGCAGCAAAGCAGCCACGCCAGATACATCAGCTTGTTGTTGTCGTAGATGTTCGGCTGAAAGCGCACCAGCTCCACCGCAAGGATAATCGGCAGCGCGCCCGCGAACAGCCGCCGATGCTTCGGATTTCGCTCGAACAGCGCCAGAATCAGCATCAGGAACGGCAGACCGATGTTCTTCAGGTAGAACCAGAAGTACAGGTCGCGAAACGCAAATTCACCGTTTGATTCATACCCGTTGACCCAGTTGAGCCAAATTTGCAGGAAGCTGTTCCCACTGCCCGTGCCTTGGAACACCTGCTCGAACGTGAAGCAAATCAGCTGCGGCGCGCTCAGCACCACGGCGATTACGCCATACGAGAGATACCACTGCAATTGCGTCCAGCGCTCTTTGTCGTGAATCAGGTCGTACACCATCATGCCCAGCGAGCAAAGCCCCAGCGCGAGGAACGAGTGCGTGTGAATCAGCGGCAGCGCGCCTGCCCAGACCGCCAGCAGTCCTGTTTGCCGAATCCGCTGCGCAAACGCTGGGCGCTTTTCCGGCGCAAAGGACGTAAACAGCAGATAAAAGCACGGCAGCGCCATGCACCACCCGCCGAGGAGCGTCCGCTGCGGAACCATCAGGTCGGCAATCACGTTTGACCAGCGCAGGTTGTACGGCGTGGGCTGATTCGTCGGCGTGGCGTAGTATCCGTCAAGAATTTCGTGGATTCGCTCGATGACCGTGCTGAACGGATTGTTCACAGTGCCGCCCGCAAGGTCGAAGTTGTACAGGAAGCCCAGACCGCCGTTCAAGAAAAACAGCAGCGTCGCGAGGATAATCGTCTTTTTCCCGGCGGTCATCTCCCGCGCCAGCACCATCACGCCCATGAAGCACAGTGCCATCATCAATGTACCCGGCACGACAATCGCCCATTCCAGCGAGAAGCCCATCAGGTACAGAGACGTAGACAGGCTGTCCGTCAAGAAGGGATACGACAGCCGCTGACCGGGGAAAAGCGCATAATCCGGCGGAAAAGCCGCGTTTTTCAGTGACGTGATGAACGACATGTGCATCGGCAAATCGCCGTAAGTGCTCTGCCCGACCCACCAGCCGCCGTCATTTCCGACGCGCAGGCAGTGCGTGTATTGCAGATAGGCGGAAAGGAGCGTCAGCGGCAGCACAACCATCAGCATCTGCCCGGCCAGCTGCTTTTCCCGTGCATCCCACTTTTTCACCGGCGAAGGGTCACGCAAAAAGAAGCACCCCGCCGTCAGCCCCGCCAGCGGAATCAGCGCCAGCAAATGCGCCGTCCATGTGAAATCCACCGCGAACGCAATCAGCGCCGGCAGCCACATCATCAGCAGCAGCCCCAAGCTGACACCGAGCCACACGCGCGTGAGCAGCGACTTCCGCGGCAGCAGGAATCGCACGCATGTGCACCCCGCCGCGAGAAACACAAGCAGATACAAAACGCCAAGGAATGCGGTCATGAAGGAACTCCCTTCCAACGATATGCCGAAATAACAGCCCACAAACTAAAAAGCTGCAATAAAAGTCAATTATGGAGATGTGCCGAAGCCGAAGGGGTCGAGGGGGCGACCGCAGACTTCGTCTGTTTTCACTGCCCCCTCGTCGCGTCCGCAGACGCGATTCCCCCTGCGGCAAAAAAACATTTTATGCTGAATGATTACGCCTGAAAATACTGATTCAGCAGCTTGACGCCACCCTCGACATCGCGAAGGTCAACCACTTCGCACGCCGAATGCACATAGCGGCACGGAATCGACAGCGTGCACACCGGAATCCCGCCGCGGCTGGTCTGCATCGCGGACGCATCCGTCCCGCCGAACGGCAGCACCTCGCGCTGTGTCTTCACACCCGCCTGCGCACCCGCCGCCAGCAGCGCTTCCCGCAAATCCGGATTCGAGATGCTCCCGTGATCCATCACCTTCACGGCAATGCCCTCGCCGAGCTTAATGTCCGGCTGCTTCGTGCCGGGGGTGTCGCCCCACGCGGTCACGTCAATGGCGATGCCCTTGTCCGGCGCTTTCGCGAACGACGCCACCTTCGCGCCGCGGCAGCCGACTTCCTCCTGCACGGAGAAAACGGCAATGATGGTCTGCTTCGTCGCGCCGACGGTTTGCAGGAAGCGAATCAGTAGCGCGCACGCCGCGCGGTCGTCCATTGCGGGGCTTGCGACGCGGTTCGCGCCCAGCTGGAAGCAGTCGTTCGCGTACACGCACACGTCGCCAATCTGCACCATCGTCTCGGCGTCCGCCTTGTCCTGCGCGCCGATGTCCACAAACAAGTCCTTCATCGCCGTGTCCTTGCTCACTTCGGACACCACAACACCCTGCACGCCATTCGGGAACGACACATGCCGCGTCAGGCTCATGGTCGGGCTGATACCGCCAACGTTCGTCACGCGCAGGAAACCCTCTTTCTCAATGCCCGTGACGATGTAGCCGATATGATCCATGTGCGCGGACAGCATGATTTTCTCCGGATTCGCCTCCGTGCCGTTCTTCACGCAAATCAGATTGCCCAGCGCATCCGTCTCGATGCTGTCCACATACGGCGCAACCTCTTCCCGGATGACCGCCGCTACCGGCTCTTCCAGTCCCGACGGCGCGACCGGTTTGAGCACCTTCTTCAACAATTCCAACATAATTCTTCTCCTTTACTGATAGGGGAGGCGCCAGAGGCTCTGCCTCTGGACTCCGGCAGGGGCGTTGCCCCTGCACCCCACAAGGGTCTTCGACCCTTGACCCATTTTCGCGATTGAGTTGTGCGCATTACCATGCAGTATGCGCGTGTTTATTCAGATAAAAATCCAGTAACATGGTGGTGCACTGCGAAGGGGTCAAGGGGGCGATCGCAGACTTCGTCTGTTTTCGTTGCCCCCTTGTCGCGCCCGCAGAGGGGAAATCCCTGCGTTACAGTGCCTTCACCAGCGCCTTCACCAGCGCAAACTGGCTCTCCACATCCGACAGCTTCACCACCGACGACGGCGAGTGAATATACCGGCACGGCACGCTCAGCACCACCACCGGCACACCCTCCCGCGCGCGCTGAATCGCGCCGCCGTCGTTGCCGCCGGATACGCTGTGCTTCACCTGATGCGGAATGTTCTCCTGCTTCGCCACGTCCAGCGCCTTGCGGAACAGCGCTCGGTTCGCAATTGACGCGCCATCCATGAACGACACCGCGACGCCATGCCCGGCTTCGCAGACGTGCGCAGTCTCCGGTACGTCGCCGAGGTCGTTGCACGTTGTGCCTTCCAGCACAATGCCGACGTCGGGTTCCTGCTGGAACGCTGCCCCCTTCGCGCCGCGGCAGCCGACTTCCTCTTCGGACACAAAGCAAGCCACGAGGTCAACCGGCAGTTCTTCTTGCAGCAAACGCAGCAGCGACAGACAGCCGACGCGGTCGTCGAATGCCTTGCCGCACGCGAAGCCGTCGCCGTATTCCACATAGGGCGTATCGAAGGAGATGTACGTCCCCATCGGGGCTTTGCACTCGGCTTCGTCCTTGCTCTTCGCGCCAATGTCCACCAGCAGCTCGTCCATCGAAAGCACATGCTTGCGCTCGGCGGCGGATTGCAGGTGAATCGGCACAGCGCCGATGACACCGGGCAGCTTGTCGTCCCCGACGGTGACGCGCTTGGAAACCAGCACGCGCGGGTCGATGCCGCCTGCCGCGGCAATGCGCAGGTAGCCATCCTCCGTGGCGGAGGTGACAATCAGCCCCACTTCGTCCATATGCGCGCTGACCATCACGCGCTTGCGGGGCGCGTCGCCCGTGCCTTCCTTCACGACAACGACGTTGCCCATGCGGTCGAGGACGGGCGCAAAGCCCAGCTTTTTCAGCTCATCCAGCAGAAAGCGGCGAATCGCCTGCTCATGCCCGGAGGGAGCGTTGATTTCCGTCAGTGTCTTCAAATCCATAGGTCATCCTCCCAGCTTTCGTCGAGTTCCGCGACGAAATTCGCCAGCAGACGCGCGCCCTCTTCCAGCGTGTTCAGGTCAATCGTTTCCACCGACGTGTGCATGTACTTCTCCGGCAGGCTGAGCAGCACGCTCGGCACACCCGCGCGGGACAAGCCGATTTCGTCCGCGTCCGTGCCGGTGGAGCGGCGTGCGACGTTCGCGTTCAGCTTCACATGGTGCTTTTTTGCGCAGTCGATGAGCCGCTGATTGAGCTTCGGCTGCACAAACGGCCCGTGCGTGACAATCATGGCGTCAATCGGCAGGGCAGAGCGCGGCGGACAGGTCGGCGTTTCAGCAAAATCGACGTCCAGCACGACAGACAAATCTGGGTCAATCGCGAAAGCGGAGGTCATTGCGCCGCGCCCGCCGACTTCCTCCTGCGACGAGCAGACGAAATACACATCCGCGTCGCAGAGCAGCTTTTGCAGCATTTCCGCCGCGCGCAGCAGAATCGCCACGCAGGAGCGGTCATCCAGCGTTTTCGATGCGAACTGATCGTTGAGCAATTCGCGGGCAGGCCCGTCGAAGGTCACCAAATCGCCGATGCGAACGAGTTCCTTCGCGCGTTCGGCGCTCATGCCAATGTCTACATGCAGGTTGTCCAGCGTGTAGTTGTTCGCGCGGTCGGCGGCGCTCATCAGGTGCGGCGGCAGCGCGCCGATGGTACCGAACAGCTTCTCGCGCCCATGCACCCACACGCGGCTCGCGGGGAGAATGCGCGGGTCAACCCCGCCGACATTGCCCAAGCGCAGGCTGCCGTCATCCTCAATATGCGTCACCATCAGGGCGATTTCGTCCAAATGGGCGCACAACATAATTCTCGGACCTTTGCCCTTTTTGTGCGCAATCACGCTGTACATCGCGTCCACCGTCACCTCGTCCACCAGCGGACGGAATTGTTCGGCAAAGTACGCGCTGACCTGCGCCTCATGCCCGCTGACACCCGGCAGCGCCGTCACGTCAGCAAGCAGCTTCTTGACATCCATCATATGCCTCCTTCGATTGTGAAGAATCTACCGATTATATTATAGCATATTTCCTTTCTGATGTGAAGAGGAAGATGATTAGCCGCGACAAACAGCGATTTCTTGCCCGTTTGTCTTGCATGACGCGGCGGGGTGTGCTATACTGAAAATGATTACTTTCCTGCTGCGAGCAAAGGAGTTTGCCATGCCAACGATTGATATGCAGGACACGAATCGCCGCGCGATGACGGCGCTGAACTATGCGAGCTTTCTGGACGACCGCCATTATTTGTCGCATCAGGGAATTACGGCGGAGCTTGTGCAGCGCCAGCGGTTGGCGAAAAGCCGCGAAGCTGCTGGATGAACTCGGCGAAATGCTGGAACTGACGGATGATTTCCTTGGTGCCTTTGCGCGTCTGGAAGATTTCAGCCCCCTTGTCGCCTCCGCAGAGGCGAAACCCTCTGCATGATTAGTGCAGTTTATCGCAGAAACAGCATAAAAGGGGAGGAAAAACCAACGATGTACGAAGAATTGCAGCAGTGGATTGATGAGAGCCGCCGCATCGTGTTTTTCGGCGGCGCGGGCGTTTCGACAGGCAGCGGAATACCGGATTTCCGCGGCGGGGACGGTCTTTACGGCACAAGCTATGAGGGCGAGCCGCCCGAGGAGCTTCTCAGCCGCAGGTGCCTTGCGGTGCAGCCCGAAAAGTTTTTCGGGTATTACAGAACGCACATGATATATCCCGACGCCGCGCCGAACGGAGCGCACAGGGCGCTTGCCGAGCTTGAGCGGCGCGGAAAACTTACGGCGGTCGTTACGCAGAACATAGACGGTCTGCATCAGGCTGCGGGCAGCGTGAACGTCATAGAGCTTCACGGGTCGGTCATGCGCAATTATTGTGTGCGGTGCGGCAGGAGATATCCGCTCGCGTATATCACCGAAAGCACCGGTGTGCCGCGCTGCGAGGCGTGCGGTGCGCTCGTGCGTCCCGATGTCGTGCTTTACGGTGAATGCCTTGACGGCGAGGCGTGGAGCCGCGCGGAGGAAGCTATATCAGCAGCCGATGTGCTCATAGTCGGCGGAACGTCGCTCACCGTTCAGCCTGCGGCGTCACTCGTGGGGCTTTATGAGGGAGACCACCTCATAATAATCAATAAAACGCCCACGCCGTACGACGGATATGCGGAGACGGTGATCCGCGATCCGATCGAGGATGTGCTCGAGAGCGTCGTTGAACGCCTGTGATATGAATAATAAAGTGCTGTCGCGCTTATGCGCGACAGCACTTTATTATACGAAAAAATATTGCGGCTCCGGCAGCACGCCGTTGGCGAAACCCGACTCTTATTAAATCAATTTTATTAACATGAGTGGGATATGAGATATTCCGCTCACTTCAACAAATCCGTGTTTGTGAGGAAAGGCTGCCAAAGCCCGTTCATGCTTTACAACGCGGCAAAAACGGGCTTGCTTTCGCGTGTAATAATATAAAGCATATGCGTTTTTTGCTCGTCTTTTATCATACAACGAGTCTGTCGCTGTCGCGGAACTGGAGGCGGTACAGCCCGGCGTATACGCCGTCCTTTTTCATAAGCTCCTCGTGCGTGCCCTCCTCGGCGACCCTGCCGTCGGATATCACGGCGATCATGTCCGCGCTGCGTATCGTCGAAAGGCGGTGAGCCACGACAATTGTCGTGCGCCCGCGGCAAAGCTCGTCAAGAGCCTGCTGGATAAGTATCTCGGTCGTGTTGTCGAGCGCCGAGGTCGCCTCGTCAAGTATAAGTATCGCGGGATCCTTGAGGAATACGCGCGCTATGCTGAGGCGCTGCTTCTGACCGCCCGAAAGACGGACGCCGCGCTCGCCTATTTCGGTGTCGTAGCCGTGCTCGAGCGTCATCACCCAGTCGTGTATGTTGGCGCGCCGTGCCGCTTCTTCCACTTCCTCCTCGGTCGCGTCAAGTCTGCCGTAAAGTATGTTGTCGCGTATCGAGCCGTTGAAAAGAAACACATCCTGCTGCACGATACCGATATTGCGGCGCAGCGAATCGAGCGTTATGCCGTTTATGTCGTTGCCGTCAACGGTGATCCTTCCGCCGTTCAGCGGATAAAAATGCGGGATCAGGTGGCATATCGTGGTCTTGCCGCCGCCGGACGGTCCCACGAGCGCCAGCGTGCTGCCCTTGGGTATGTGCAGGCTGACTCCGTGAAGTACCTCGGCAGACTGAACGTCGGGGTCGTGCGACTCATACGAAAATTCAACGTTTTCAAGCGCGATGTCGCCCTCGGCGCGCCCGATATCGCGCGCGTCCGGCGCTTCCTTTTCGGGTTCGACGTCCATGATCTCGCAGAAGCGCTCAAAGCCGGTGACGCCGTTTTGGTACTGCTCCATGAAGTTTATGAGGGTCGTTATCGGGGATATAAAGAGGTTGACGGAAACGATAAAAGCGGAGTAATCGGCAAAGTCGATCTTTCCGGCATAAAGGAATATGCCGCCCGCGATGAGGATTATGACGTTGAAAACGTCTGTGATGAACGAGGATGTGGAATGGAACGCAGCCATTGCGCGGTATGCGCGGCGGCAGGCATCAACGAACTGGCTGTTGCCGACCTCGAACTTTTCCATTTCCTTTTCCGCGTTTGTATATGCCTTTGTTACGCGGATGCCCGAAATGCTGCTTTCTATCGCGGCGTTTATCACAGCGTTGCTCTTGCGCCGGTCGGCAAACGCATCGCGCATGCGGCGGCGCAGGCGCATCGAAACAAACAGAAGCAGAGGCACGCAGGCGAAAATGATGAGTGTCAGCCAGATATTGATCGTGCAGAGGTAGATGAAGGAGCCGATTATCATCACCGTGCTGATTATGAGGTTTTCGGGCCCGTGGTGCGCAAGCTCGCAGATATCAAAGAGGTCGCTCGTCAGGCGGGTCATGATCTTGCCGGTCTCGTTGTCGTCGTAGAACGAGAAAGGCAGCCGTTCGAGGTGCGCAAACATATCGCGGCGCATCTGTGCCTGCATCGCAGTGCCGACCATGTGACCGTAATACTGCACGAAATAGCGCAGCAGAAGACGCAGCACATACAGCCCGAGCACTATGAGGCCCGCAAACACGACGGCGCGGAATTTTTTGTTCGGTATGAGATCGTTGAGCATTCGGCGTGTCACTATCGGGTAGACCATGCCGATGACGGAGATCATGAGCGATGCGAGCATATCCATCGCAAACATGAATTTGTGAGGCTTGTAATACGCGATAAATCTTTTAAGCATTCCGTGTCGGTTCCTTTATCCTTCTGTTGTCGTTTTTTATCAGTGTCCCGCGGCTTCCTGCTCGCGGTGCTGCTTTACGAGCGCAACGTTGCGTTCGTGCCCCGCGCGTGTCTCGGCATAGAGCATAAAGCGGTTGGTGTCGGTCACAAAGAAGTAGTTCGAGCTTTCGGAGTCGGGAGATATGGCGCAGGTCAGCGCCTGATAAGAGGGGTTGCATATTGCTCCGGGGGGCAGTCCCTTGGCGACATAGGTGTTGTAGGGGCTGTCGAAATTGAGCTGCTCCGCCGTAAGGTCGGCAGGCTTTTCGCCTTTGGCGACGAGCCATGCGTATACCGTCGTCGCGTCGCATTCGAGCCGAGGGAAGGCGTCGGGCTTTTTGAGGCGGTTGTGTATTACAGCCGATACCTTGTCGAAGTCGGAGGCGTAATACGCTTCCTTTTCGATTATGGAGGCGATCGTTACGATCTCGTCAACGGTAAAGCCGCTCTCCTCGGTGTATTCGCGCAGCTGCTTGCTGTATACCTCGTCAAATCTGGCGAGCAGCTTTTTGATATAATATTCCTCGTCGTTGTCGGTGTAAAAATCGTAGGTGTCGGGGTAGAGATATCCCTCAAGGCGATAGGCGCGGCGCCCGTCGCTCATGTCTATGGCGGCTACGAAGTCATAGTCGTATTCGGCGTTGTTTATAGCCTCGATAAAGCCCTCGCGCGTGCCGATACCGTTTGACACGAAAAGCGTGATTATATCCTCGACGTTGTAGCCCTCGGGAATTGTCAGGCGCTTTGTCGTTCGCGTGCTCTTGGGGCGCAGGCTTATCAGCAGCTCGTCATAGTTCATCATGCCGTTGACGGTGTGAACGCCCGCGACGAATGCGTATTTCTCCGGGTTGTCCGCAATGTTTCTGTCAACGTGCTTGAGCTTGGCGTAGAGCCTGAAGAGCCACGGGTATTTTATCACGCCGTCCTCGGCAAGTATCTTTGATATGTCGGCGGCGTCGGCATATTCGGGTATCTCGACCTCGACCTCCTCGCTGTCCTTCACAAAGGCGTACACGTCGTTGGCAAAGCTTATCGCAAAATAGGCAAGCACGCCGGATACGATTATGATGAAACAGATATAGAGAACGGTCTTGAGCACCGCCATTATGGTGCTTGCCGTTTCGGTGTACCCCGGCTTTCCGGCAAGATCGTCGGGTTGATCGTTCCGCGCCTCGGGCGGAAGCTTTTTTGCGTTCTGTTTTCCGAAAATATTCAATTCACACAGTTCCTTTCATAAGGATTCATAAGGGTCATCTCAGAAAAAGCATGACGGCTACATAAAAAAGGTAGCAAAGCAGCGCTGATGGGGCAAGAAACGCCCGCATATTTCCCGCAAACGCACGGCGCACGGCTCCCGTGATACCGCCGTCGCGCCGCCCCCCGGCGGGAGCCTCGGGCGGGGATGTCTGCGTGCGGTATGCGGAGGAGAGGTCGCGGTCGGCATACGAGCCGTAAAGGCGAGCGCTCTCGCCGCAGAATGCAAAGAGCGAGAGAAGCAGAGCAGACCCGATCACCAGAAAATAAAGCGTTTTTCCGCCCACATCGTATACGGTGCGCCAGAGCGGCGCGCCGAAAAGTGAGACGAGGTTGTATCCGAAATGCACCGCAAAGGCTGCAAAAAACGAACGTGTGGCGTAGAGCGTGAGCGCCAGCAGTACGCCGGAGAAGAAGTATACTCCGAACGAGCGCAGATCGAAGTGCAGCATGGCGAACCACAGGGCTGTCAGCACAACTGCGCTGAAGCTGCCGCCGTCGGATTCGTATTCGGCGCAGAGGATCGCGCGAAAGACGAATTCCTCGCACAGCGCGGGCAGCGCCGCATATGCCGTGATGATATACGCCGTGTGCGCCGCTCCGCTGCCGGCTGTCGCGGCAAACGCGCCGTAGAGCGTGTACGTTTCGGAGAACGATTCGTACCCGGATACGGCAAAGTCGAGCAGGAGCGAGCCCGACGCCGCCGCGATCACGGCGGATATGACAAGGAGCAGATGATTTACGCCGAAGGGGATCAGCCGCAGGCGGTGAAGCCCCGTGTGCGTTATTTTGAGATAGACCGCCGCAGGCAGCATGAATATCAGCACCTGCACGACGGTGAGAAGGATATATTCGTTGTCGCGGTCGAAAACCGCGGGTCCCGCCAGCCTTACTATAAGCAGAAGCGCAAATATGCAAAACACCAGAAGCGGCGCCGTCAGCGCTCCGCCGCGGCGTGCCGGGCTGTCGCTTTTTCCCTTGCCCGGTGCGGGCACACCGCCGGCGGGCGGATTGCCGGACGCGGGCCTTCTGCCGTTTGCCGGCCTTACCGCGTGCGGGCGCGGGGGGATATTTTTCTGTTCGTCCGTGCTGTCCACCGCCTTTCGGTAATCGGAATGTTGAATGTCGGTCAGTCGCCTATTATGCCGGTGCGTATCGCCGCCGCTTTCTTTTCACCGCAGAGAGCCGCCGTTATCGCAAGCCCGAATTCGACGGCAACGCCCATTCCGGCTGCGGTTATGCGGTGCCCGTCGGTAACGACGCGCCTGTCCGAAACGGTCGCACCGCGCAGCTCGCCCTCAAAGCCGGGGTAGCAGGTCGCCCTGTGCCCCTCGAGATAGCCGCGTCTGCCGAGCACCATGGGCGCCGCGCATATTGCGCAGAGATATGCTCCCGCTTTGTCGGCTGCGGCAAGCGCCGCGTCAACGACGGGCGAGGCGTCGAGGTTTGAGGCTCCGGGCATCCCGCCGGGGAGTATCACCGCCTCGATGTCGTGAAGCTTAAGCTCCGCGTCGGTCGTGTCGGCGCGGACGGTTATCCCGTGTGCGCCGGTGATGAGGCTGCCGCCGATGCCGACGGTCGTTACTTCCTTACCCGCGCGGCGCAGGATGTCAAGAGGCGCCAGAGCCTCAACTTCTTCGAATCCGTTTGCAAGAAACAAAAATATCATTGCGATCACTTCCTTATTCTTTCTGTATATCAGTCCTCGCCCATAGAGCAGTAATATTCCGCCGCGCCGCAAAGCCGCCCGGCTGCGGGCGTGAGAGGGAGAACGAGCCCGTGCGCACCGCACGTCACACGTGTGAGGGAGCGCGGGCGCTCGCCGTCCGCAATACATGCGTACACCGGTCTTGAGCCGTCCTTTTCATCGCCGCAGATGAGATACGTATCGCCGAGGCGATAACCGCCGTATGTCACGGCGAGGTATGCGATAAAGCCGTCCGACGGCACGACCGCCAAAGGATCTGCGGGAGACGGGACGTGCGGCGGCGCACCGCGGTCGGGGACAAGTCCCGCGGGCTCGCGGATCTCAAAGCGCGGTACGCCGACATTCCCGCGATAGCCGAAGCGCCGATATGTGGCGTCGAGCCGTGCATCGGCGGGCACGAGGGTAAGAAAGTCAAGCCCCTCGCGGCGCGCGTATTCCTCCGCCGCACGGCATAGCAGGCGAAAGCCGCCCATGCCGCGGTATTTTTCACGCACGCCGACGGCAAAAAGATAGCAGCCGCCGAGAGCGCCCGCGCGCACCGGGACAAGATGGCACATCCCCGCCGCAGTGCCGCCCGCAGTGATAAACAGCGTTACGGCTCCGCCGAGAGTCGTGAAAAGTCGCGCGTCCCTCTCTGCGTCGGAGGCGGGAAAGCACTCGCGCCAGATGTCAGCCGTGTCGACGGCGCATTCGCGCGCGGGAGCCGATACTATCCCGAAGTTCTCCATCCGATAAAGCCTCTTTCGTTATTCCGTTATATTATAGCATATTCCCGCGCCCGTTTCCACACTTATATTTTAATATTTCCTCAAACAAACCGAAAATACTTGACTTTCCTGCCCGAATCGCTATAATTATAATGGTCTGCGGTCGCTCTGCGGACCTCAGCACTTGAAACGGAGTAGATCATGTCCCGAACAAAAAAGAAAGAGATAGACTTTCTCGAAGGCCCGCTTACGAAGAGCATCCTTCTTTTCACCCTTCCGGTCATGGCGACGGGGGTCCTTCAGTTTTTATACAATGCGTCGGATTCGGCTGTCGTCGGCTGGCTGATAGGCAGAGACGCGCTCGGTGCGGTCAGCTCGACCGGCTCGCTCTCAAACCTCATAACCGGACTTTTCATCGGTCTTTCCGTCGGCGCGTCGGTGGCTGTTTCGCACGCGCTCGGCTCACGCAGATTCGACGATGCGCACGACACCGTGCAGACTGCGATAACGCTTAGCTGCATTCTCGGTCTTATTGTTGCCGTGTTCGGCTTTTTTGCCTGCAAGCCGCTGCTCGAGATCATGGGTACCGTTGACGAGTGCATCGAACAGTCCACGCGGTATATGAAGATAATCTTCCTCGGCATTCCCGCGCAGATGGTGTACAACTACGGTACGTCCATCCTCCGCGCAAACGGAGATACGAAGAACCCGCTCATATTCCTCGTCATATCCGGCGCCGTCAACGTCGTTATGAATATCATCCTCGTTTTCGTCTTCCGCGATGTATGGGGAGTTGCGGCTGCGACGATAATCTCGCAGTATCTTTCGGCGTTCCTCACCGTGCGTCTGCTCTGCCGTCTCGACAATTGCTGCCGTCTTGATATTTCAAGGCTCTACATAAAGAAGGAAAAGCTCGGCAAGATACTCCGCATCGGTCTTCCCGCCGGAGTGCAGAGCGTGCTCTTCTCCTTCTCCAACGTTATAATCCAGTCCTCGATCAATTCCTTCGGCAATGCCGCGATAGTAGCCGGAAACGGCGCGGGCGCCAATGTCGACGGCCTTATCTATATCGCGCAGAACTCATTTTATCATGCGGCGCTGACGTTTACCGGTCAGAACCTCGGCGGTCATAAGCTCGGACGCATACGCAAGTCTTGCCGCGACTGCATGATACTTGTCAGCATAGTCGGCATCATAATAGGCGCCGGCTGCTATGCCGCGGGTCCCGAGCTGCTCTCTATCTTTGCGCGCTCCGACGAGGAGGTCATAAAGTACGGCATGATACGCCTGCTTTATATGGGCGTCCCGTATTTTCTTTGCGGAACGATGGAGGTCATGTCCGGTACTCTGCGCGGTCTCGGCGCGTCAATGACGTCGATGATCGTTTCTCTCATCGGCGCGTGCGTCTTCCGCGTCGTATGGATTGCCACCGTCTTCCGGGCGGTCGGAACGCTCGAATCCATTTATATTTCGTTCCCGATCTCGTGGTTCCTCACCACTCTTGCTGCTTATGTGTGCTACCGCATCATATTTGCAAAAACGAAGCGCAGGCTTGAGGCTGAGGACGGTGCTGCGACGGTGGAGCGCGAGCTCAACTCGTCGGGGGACGAATGAGAATGTACCGGTGAATGATCGAATAAAAACGGGGCGTTAAAAAACTCACTTTGAGTTTTTTAACGCCCCGTTTTTTTCATAGTGCCTCGAGCAGTTTTTCGTATTTGTTCAGCAGCCAGTCGTATGCCTCGGCGGAGAAGTGGTGGTTCTCGCCGATGCCGAGGACGAGCCCCTCGTCGATCCACGGGAGCTGTGCCGGATTGCGGAAGGATATGCCGCTTGCGCGGTAGTTATCAAAGCAGGGGATCGCCCAGAGTGCTGCGACCTCTATCATCGCGTCGACGTACGCGACGTCGCAGAGCCCCAGCTTGTTTTTGCTTGCCCAACGGTCGTAGTTGGTAAGCAAAAGAAGCTTTGCTTTGGGATATTTTTCGGTCAGTCCCGCAATGAGGGTGTTGAGCGCTCCGTAAAACGTCGTAATGTCGCGGTATGAGCGGTCGGCACGCAGTGCGGGATCGCCGAGCGGGACATCGAGCCGTCTGTCGTTTGCTCCGCCGAGCACGACGACGTAATCCGCGCCGTTCTCCATGTCGGCATAGCGCACGCACATCGGGGGATGCCGGTGCGTCGGCTCGCTGTCGGTCTTTGCGACCGGGTTGCCGTTTATGCCGTAGTTGAGGCATGTCATTCCGTGGCGTGCCGCAAGCTTATTGACCCATGTTGCGTCGGGGCCCAGCTTGTTGCCGTGAATGAGCGAGTCGCCGATGGCTACGAGCTTTTTTCCGTCGAGTACAGATGCCATTGTCAGATCCCTGCCTTTCGGTCTTTTCGTTTTTATAAGAAAACGAGAAAGAATGAGTAATATTTTTATATAAAAATAATATTTTCGTCCGCTGTGCGCCGCCGATGGCTTGCACGCGGGCTTTGCTTTTATTATTATATCAGGACGGACAGTGCCGGTCAAGCCCCGATGCGTCGCAAAATGACGTTTTTTTCGGCTTTTCGGGCGATTTTTCGGTTTGCTGCGAGGTCAACGAGGACGGAACGGCGCCTTTTTTCGCTGCGAAACATAATAAGATTTTTATATAAATAATAGCATCTTTATTTACACGGCGCCGCGCGGATGGTAAAATAATCGCATGGGCTGCGTGCCGGCATGCGCCGCAGCGGTTTCAAATATATTACTGAAAGGGATCCATACTATGAAAAAAAGCTCTGCTGCGAAGACATTTCTCTCCGCTACAGCCGTTCTGCTCATTATTGCCTCGGTCATGTGTATGGCGGCATCGTGCGCCCGGCAGGATGACACCGAAGACACCGGCACGGAAGCCGTTACGACCGTTGACCCCGATGCGGGAAAGTACGATTCCCAAGGCTATCTCAAGGACTCGCTCCCCGAAAAGACCAACCTCGGCGAGACTGTCACGATCCTTTATTGGTCTGATGTTGAAAACCCCGAATTTTTTGTTGAGGACACAAACGGCGGCAAGGTCGAAGAAGCGATAAACCGCCGTAATGCAAAGGTCGAGGAGCGCCTCGGCGTAAAGCTTGACTTTATAGGTACCCCCGGCAATGCCTCAAAGCGTGCCGACTATATCGCCAAGATACGCGCCGACTTCTCGGGTGACCGCCTGTTTGACATTTATGCGGGCTACACGCTTGCAATGGCGACGGCGGCGACGAGCGGCTTCTGTGCCAACCTGCTTGATCACAGTTCGATAGATTTCACGGCTCCGTGGTGGCCCGAAAAGCTGATATCCGAATCGACCATAAACAACAAGCTCTTTTTTGCAACGGGAGATCTCTCCACGAACCTGCTTTACATGATGTACGTCATGTATTTCAACAAGGATATGATGAGCGCCAACTCGGCGGGCAGCCCCTATGACTGCGTTGACAACAACACGTGGACATACGCGAAAATGATCGAAATGTCTCACGCCGTTGACGGCATGCAGACGGGTGACGATCCGACATACGGCTTTGTTGCGAACACTATGCACACCGATCCGTTCTTTTACGGCGCGGGGCTGCGCACGCTCGACCGCGATGCGGACGGCAAGCCGGTCATATCGGACAGCTTCAACAGCGAGCGCACGCAGAATATCGTCACTCTTATCGCCGCATATTTTGCCGACCCGATATGCGATATCGGCAGCAAGTGCAACACGCTGTTCCAGAGCGGCAGGGCAATGTTCCTTATGAGCCGTGCGAGATACGCCAGCCGCGACCTCGGCGACGCGTCTTTTGCCTACGGTATCGCTCCCATACCGAAATATACCGCCGATCAGGACGGTTATTCCACCTGCCTCGGCTTCCCGTGCACATTCTATGCGATCTCCGCTGCCGCCCCGCACGCGGAGGCAGCCGCAATGACGCTTGAGTGCCTCTCCTCCGAGGGCTACCGCATCATAACTCCCGCCCTGTTTGACGTTACGATGAAAACGAGATACACGACCGATGCCGTTGCCGCCAAGACATTTGATATCGCCCGTGCCGGCGTCAGCTTTGATCTCGGCAGGACATACAGCGATGCGCTCGCCAATCTTACATATTCGATGTTCCGCACCGCGATATGCAAGAACAACCCAAACTTTGCGCGCACATACAGCGCAAGTCTTGCAGCTCTTCAGGCAAAGCTTGACGATATGATAGCGGCATTCGGTCAATGATCCGATAATGCAGCCGTGCGGCGGAGTGCCGTCCCCGACGCTCCGTCGCACATATTTCAGTGAAAAGGAAAAGAGCCGGAATGAATTTTGTTTACATCCACACTCATGACAGCGGGCGTTATATCCAGCCCTACGGCATTGCAGCCGACAACCCGAACCTGATGCGTCTGGCGCGGGAGAGCTTTATGTTCCACCAGGCGCACAGTGCGGCGCCGATATGCTCGCCGAGCCGCACGGCGCTGCTCACCGGAATGTACCCGCATTGCTCGGGGATGTACGGGCTTTCTCACCGCGGCTTTGTGACGAACGACTTCAGCCGTCATCTTTCGAATTTTTTGCACCGGAACGGATATTACACCGTTCTTGCGGGCGTTCAGCATGAGGCGAAGGATCCCGGGATGCTCGGCTATGACGAGAGGTATTCCTCGTTCGAGCGTGACACGCGTGTGCGCGATGCCCGCGCGCTTGAGCACGCGCTTGATTTTCTGCGCAGCGACCGACGCGGAGAGAAGCCGTTCTTTCTTTCCTTCGGGCTGTCCGCCACGCACCTTGCCTATCCCGAGGCGACCGACATCGAGGAGGATTTCATAGCTACGCCGTCGCCGATAGTTAACACCAAGGAGACGCGTCACGACTTTGCGGGTTATCTCACGAGTCTGCGCGAGGCGGACAGGTGCATCGGCGCCGTGCTTGACGAGATAGACGCGCAGGGGCTGCGCGGCAACACCGTTGTGCTATTTACGACCGACCATGGGATATCCTTCCCCGACATGAAATGTACGCTGCGCGATGCCGGTACCGGCGTCGCCATGTTCATACGTCACCCTGCGATAGGGCGCGGCGCGACCGATGCGATGGTGTCGCATATAGACGTATTCCCCACGCTGTGCGAAATGCTGGGGCTCGAGGCTCCCGATTGGCTCGAGGGCGTCTCGCTCCTCCCGCTCATGCGCGGCGAGACCGACCGTGTTCACGACTGCATATTCTCTGAGGTGACATACCACGCCGCATACGATCCGATGCGTGCCGTGCGCACCGACCGAATGAAGCTGATACGTCATTTCGGCGAGCTGCGACGCCCGCTCGTCAATATCGGCGATCATGCGGCAAAGGATATTTTTCTTACCTCAAAGCTGCCGTATATACCGCGCGAGCCGGTGTATCTTTACGATCTTGTTGCAGACCCCGAGGAGCGGCAGAACCTTGCGCACCGTCCCGAATACGCGGAGGAGCTTTGCGCCCTGTCGGATATGCTTGACGGGTGGATGCAGAGGACGAACGATCCGCTGCTGTACGGGCAGGTGCCGCTCTGTCCGGGGCAGACCGCCAACCGGACCGACGCCGTATCGCCGTTCGAGCCCGTATACGATATGTACGGCAACGAAGTGATAAAGCCCGCAAAAAAGCGTAAATGAATATACCCCGCGTGTGCTCCCGACGACTGTCGGGAATGCCACGCGGGGTTTTATATGTTTGCTATGCTGTCTTATTTGCGGTATCTCTTGCCGCTTTCTTCGAGATATTTTGCCATTGCGAGCACCCAGTCTGTCTGGATGATGTCATAGCCGCGGTCGGCGAGCCAACCCCAGCCGAGAGCGGGATCCTTGACAAGAGAAACGTCGTCGGAGTGTCCCGCGGCAAGCGGCACCTTGTAGTTGTAGAGAATGGCGTTTGCCCATACGAGCTTGCCGTCTCCGTGCAGCTTGTCGATAAATTCGCGGCTTGCGACGTATGCGTTCTCATCCGCATAAACGACCTCGGCGCCGACATATCTGATATTGCGGTGCATAAGCTCCTCGTGCACGCCCTCGTCCTTCTTGAGTATAGGCAGATACTGGATGCCGTGACCGTATTCCTCGATGATGTCGAAAAGCTCGGGCTTCGGCGATGTCTTGGCGATTATCTGCTCTTCCATGCCGTGGGCGCGGATGGCGTCGGATATCTCGCGCGGGTTCTCCCAGAACTTGTCGATATTGATGTAGCAGCGACCCTTGAAGCGGTCAAATACCTCGTCGAGAGTGCAGAGCGGCCACTCGGTGTAGGCGCGATCGGCGCTGACATAGCGCAGGCGGCGTATCTCGTCGTCGTGCATATCGGGCAGGCGCTGTGCGAATTCGGTGCCGATGTAGTTGAGGTGGACGTACTCCATCTTCGGGTGCAGTATCCAGAGCGTTCCGTCGGCGCTCTTGCTCACGTCGACCTCTATCATATCGGCGCCGTGTTTTACGGCGATCTCGTATGCCGCCATGGTGTTGCAGGGGATGTTTCCTCCGCACGAGCCGCGGTGAGCGACTATGATTATCCGCTCGGCGGCGTCCTTTTTAATGTCGAATGATGTCATTTTTTGATACCTTTCTGTTATGTATTGTGATGTGCTGCGCACGGTATTGTGGGTTAAAGCGACAGCCAAAGATCAGCTCTTGATCTGCTGCTTGCCGAATGAGACAAAGGAGAGAACGGTCATTATCGCCGCGAGGGCAACCATCCATATAACTCCGACGGCAAGGCTGTAAGGTCCGCTCGCCATCATCGAATAACCGCTCATCGTGCCGAAGATGTCGCCGATATCGAAGTCGCTCGATTGCACGAACAGCTCGACCGGGCTGCCGATGAACTTCGTAAGGTCAAGATAGGGGAGAGGGGTGTATTCGAGATGTGCGCGCGGCAGCTTGGAGTTGACAAGGACGGCAATGGTAGTAGCCATTGATGTGCCGAAGCGCGCCATCATGGAAAGCGCTATGGGGAGTGCCGCCTTCTTTATGAGCGTCGAAATAAGGAGCGCGAACATCACGATGGGAGCAGCCGAGAGTATTGTGAGCAGTATCCGCCATGCGAGCATAACGAAGGAGGGTACGGAGAGCACCTTCCCGCCTATGACGCAGATGTCGGGCATAAATATATCGCCGATGCCGAAGAAGAGCATACATTCAAGGGCAAGCATCAACGCGGCGACTACCGTTGCGCCGATCCACCAGATGAACACGGAGAGCAGCTTTGAGGCGAGGATCTTTGCACGGCTGCGCGGGCGAATGAGCAGGAGACGCACGGTGCCGGAGGTGTATTCGTTCGAAAGCGTCATGCCCGCAAGGATGATGGTGAAGATAATGAGCATTCCGGATGAGGTCGTGAACACGGATATGAATTCATCCTTTGTCGAATCGGGGTACATTCCCTTTATCGGTATGCCGTTTTCGAGGCTGTAACGCACCTCGTCGCGTGCCGCCGATACGAGTGAAGCATTTTTGGTGACCGATTTGAGGTAGTCATTGTATGAGCCGTAGCGATCGACGACACCGGAGTCGATGAATACGTTTTCCGCCATTGCGACGCATGAGGTCGATTGAGACGGCAGCGATTCGAGCGGACCGGATCTTGATGCGACGGTGAGGTATTGCCAGCTGCCGTATGCCCACAGGTTTTCTCTGAGCTGCTTCCAGCACCAGAGCTTGAGCTCGGCGGCTTCAAGGTTCAGCTCTGCCACCTCGGTGTAATATTTCTGATAGTCGCCGTCAAGCTGTGCGTTGTTGCTTTCATGCGCCTTTATTGTGCCGTCGCGGTATTTTTCAAGCTCGTCGGCGTATATGTCCCTGTTGCTCTGAGCTTTGGCAAGACCCTGATCGTAATAATCGGCGAGGGAGAATGAGAGTATGTTCTTTTGAAGCTCGTCAAGGGCTGCGCGTGCCTCCGCAAGCAGCTTTTTGACGACGGCGGGATCGTTGAGATCATTCTCGTATGTATTATCGACATCATCGGTATCTACGGTATCTACGGTATCAAAGGTATCGTCGATGGTGTAGTTCGTTTCGTACATCAGCCGATAAATGAACGAGTTGAGCGGCGAGTTGTACACCTGGTCGGCGGTAAAGCTGCCGGAGTCGATAAGCTCGAGCGCGCGGAGCGTTCCGAGGCGTTGCGTGTAGTCGGTGCGGAACGCATCGATCTGCCACTCGGAGTTTATATCGTTGTCGGTGAAAAATTCAACGGTCGATCTGTAAATGCCGTAGTAGGCGGCACTGAGTTTGTCGCCGTTTTCCTCGGCTTCTCTTATAAATTCGTCGAGGTTGTCGGTATTGTAAAGATATTCGGTGTAGTCGCGCGAGGTCGAAATTTTTATCACAAATCCGAGGACGGGGGAAAGCGCGGTCAGCACCGCAATGATTATAAGTATAACGCAGAGGCCGGTCTGCTTTACGACCTTTTTGTTTTCGTTGCCGATAAGACGTCCGAATCCGTTCATTTTGCTTCCTTCGCCTCCTCTTCTGCCGCGTCGGGTGTCGGGACGGGCATCTGCGGGGCATATCCCGCACTTCCGCCGCCTCCCGCGGGCGTATATATTTTTGTCGCTTCAAGGAAGACGTCCTCGAGCGAATGAGTTACCGGCGTTACCGACGAAATGTCGCAGCCCGCGGCAACGAGCGCACGCACGAGCTCGGGCGTTTTGCCGCTGCCGAGCGTCACGTGCAGTTTGCCGTTGACCGTTTCAACGGTCACGTCCTCGCCGAGCGTGCCCGCTGCGACCGCAGCAGCGCCGTTTTGCGCCTCGGGTATCACTATCTCGATCACATCTCTGTTGCCGCTGCCCGCGCGTCTGACCTCCTCGATCGACATGGTGCGCAGAAGCACGCCGCGGTCGAGAATGCCAACGCGGTCGCACATGAGATCGAGCTCTGCCAACTGATGGCTTGAAACGAACACGGCGACGTTTTCCTTGTGCGACAGCTCCTTGAGGATATCGCGCAGCTCCTTTATGCCGGCGGGGTCGAGCCCGTTCGTCGGCTCGTCCAGCACGAGCAGGCGCGGACGGTTGAGCAGTGCCTGCGCCACGCCGAGGCGCTGACGCATGCCGAGGGAGTATTTTGCTATCTTGTCGTCGGCGCGCGCTTCAAGACGGACGAGCTTTATCAGCTCGTCGATGCGCTCACGCGGCACATTGTCGTACATACGGCGGTAAAGCTCGAGGTTTTCTTTGCCCGAGAGATATTTGTACATCTCCGGGTTTTCGATTATACCGCCGACGCATGACATCGCTGCTTCAAAATCATTTTTAACATCATGACCGCAAATGCTTATCTCGCCGCTGTCGATGTTTAGCAGCCCGAGCATCAGCTTTATGGTCGTTGTCTTTCCGGAGCCGTTCGGGCCGAGAAAGCCGAATATTTCGCCGGACGGAATATCAAGGCTTATATCGGTGAGTATCCGCCGCGCCCCGAACTGCTTCGAAAGATGCTTTATCGAAAGCACGGGGGGCGTGACGGGCGGTGCATACTGAATATTCATGCCGTTTGTACCTTTCCTTTCAAGTCGTTAACTAAATTATATCATATTTTTCACGGTTGTCAATGACGGAGGCGAAATCTTGCCTTAATATGTTTGGCATAACGGCGGCGTCTGTGCGAATAGTATTTATGGAGTAGGGCAAAAAAATTCATGCCGTCACCGATCCGGCTTTTTTGCCCTGTGCTGTGCATTGCGGAGGCGCGCTTATGGGCTATATGAACAAATATGAAGGTTTTGAGCTTTCCCGGCGCTTTCCCGGCGACCCTCCGGAGTATTCCGTCGAGCGCGTCCGCAGAACGTTCGGCGCCGATGTGCCGCTCATCACGGCGGATATCTCGTATCCGGTCTTCTCCGCGGAGGAAAAGACCGGACTTGAACGCATAAACGCGCTTTACCGCGAAATGGCAGAGCGCTTTCTCGCATGGGCGGAGAACGAGGGGCACGAAGCTGCTCTCGCGGCATATGAGAGCGACCCCGACCCTGCGCGTCGTTTCAGGTTCCGCCGATTCCGCATCTGCGCGATGTTCGAGCCGGGATTTTGCTCGCCGTCGTTTATTTCCGTCGCGGGAAGGGTGCTCGCCACGCGCGGCAGCCGGGTGGTCGGCGGGAATGTGTCGGCGCAGAATTTCAGAACGTCGGACGGGCGTCTCATGCCTGTCTGCGGGCGCGGCGGAAACGGAGGCGGGGCTATCTGCTTTACCCGCGACGGCAAGGCGCTGCATCTTGAATTTACCGCCGACGGCATAAAAGAGCGCTGTGAAAATATCGGCGATTGTCTGAACGAAAACTTAATGATTTCAAAATGATTTGCAACAATAAGGTAAAGCGGTCGACACTCACATTTTTTTGTGCTATAATGAGGGTGCAATTTTTGGCGGTCGATATCGAATGACGACCGCCGGGGCAGCGGTCTTGCGCTGACCGAAATATGACCTGAGCCTGACGGAAACAGGGGAAAGGATAGATCACAGAATGACAATGGATTCACTGAGAGAGATCAGGATCGCCGAGGAAAAAGCGGATAAAATACGCGCCGACGCCGAAAAAACGGCGCGGGAGCGCATTGCCGCAGCCCACGCGCAGGCTGATGAGCTCGTGACCCGGGCAGAGAAGGAGGCGCACGCCGAGGCAGCCGGAACGGTAGCCGACGTCACGCGCCGCGCGGACGAGCTCGTAAAGTCGGGCGCCTATGCCGCACGCAGCGAGGCAGCCGCGATAGGAGCTGCCGCGGGTTCAAATTCTGACGAGGCGGTGAAAATGATTTACTGGGAGATCGTTGAAAAATGTCTACGTGCGTGATGAAACGGCTGACGGTGTGGGCTTACGCCGCCGATGCCGACGCTGTGACAAAACGGCTCGTCCGTTCACGGTGCGTTGATGTGGACGTGCTCTCGCCCGAAACGGACAAGTATCTTGCAAAATACGATCCGTCGGCGCGCATACGCGAATGCGAGAGCCGGCTTGCGGGCATCGAATCGGCAATGGAGCCGCTTTATCCGTACAGCAAAAAGAAGGGCGGGCTTGCAGCCGCGCCCGCGATAAAAGCCGACCGCGAGGCGTTCGCCGCCGACCGCGGCGGGGTGCGGTCCGATGCGGCGGCGGCAGCCGACCGCATAAACGGAATGACAAAGCGTCTCGGCGCCATAGAGCGCGAGCTTGCCGATTCCGCATCGAAAATGACCGCGGCAAAGCCGTGGCTCGGCTGCGGCTTCGCGCTTGACACGGCGGGCACCGCCCGCACGCGTCTTTTCTTCGGCAGTATGCCGCTTATGGCTGCCGAGTCCGCCGCGCTCGACACAAGGCTTGACGGTCTTGCCGCTGCGTGGCGCATTGTCGGAAAAGATCCGACCGCGGCATATGTCATGTTCGTCGCCGAAAAGACCGATGCGGACGAGCTTTTGCGCCGTCTGAATTCGGCGGGGTTCGTGCGGGCGGTATTTCCCGACGGCTGCGGGAGCGCCGAGGATATCATGAACGCCGAGCGCGAACGCACCGCAGCCCTTAACACCGAGCGCGAGGATATAAAGCAGACGCTCTGCGGGCTTGCCGGACGGCTCGACGATCTGCGGCTCCTCTGGGACACCGTTTCGACCGAGCTCGTCACCGAGCGCGTGAAGGAAAAAATGCTTGCGACCGGTAGCTGTGTGCTGCTTCGCGGGTGGGTGCCCGCAAAGAGAGCCGAAAAGCTCGGCACCGCGCTTGAGGAGCTCGGCTGCGCTTACGAATTTTGCGATCCGGAGCCGGGCGACGATGTTCCCGTAAAGCTTGAAAACAACCGCTTTGCCTCCTGCTTCGAGTGGGTCGTGGCGATGTATTCGCTCCCCGCTTACGGCACGTTCGATCCGACGTTTATAATGAGCTTCTTCTACGTCCTCTTCTTTGCGATGATGTTTGCGGATGTGGGCTACGGGCTGTTGCTTGCCGTCGGCGGCTTCCTTATCCCGCGGTTGCTTCATATGAAGCCGGAAAAAGCCGCGCCCTTCCGTATGTTCGCGTTCTGCGGTATCGGAAGCATTATAACGGGCGTGCTTTTCGGCGGTTATTTCGGAGATATGCCGTTGGCACTCATCAGAGCTTTCAACCCGGAGGCGGAGCTGCCGTCAACGCTGGCTATTGTGGTTGATCCGGTGGCTGAACCCACGACCTTCCTCCTCATCGCGCTCGCGCTCGGCTTTGTTCACCTTGTGGCGGGGCAGGCGATAAAGTTCTCGATAGTATGGAAGGCTTCGCCGGTTGACGCCATATGCGATTATGCGCTTTTCTGGGCGCTTTACGGCGGACTTATAATGTTTATCATTGTTCCATCGGTCGGCAAGTGGATCGCCATCGGCGCTGCCGCGGCGATAGTTCTGACGGGCGGACGCAAAGAGAAAAATATTCTCATGCGGATACCCAAGGGCTTTCTTGCACTTTACGGTATTGTTAGCTTCGGCTCTGACATCCTGTCTTATTCAAGAATTCTCGCACTTGCGCTGTCGGGCAGCGTTCTGGCGCAGGTCATGAACATCCTCGGCACAATGGGCTCAAGCCCGATCTCGGTAGTGGTCGGAATGATATTTGTGTTCATTGTCGGGCATACAATCAACCTTGCCCTCAGCACACTCGGCTCATTTGTTCACACGAGCCGGCTTCAGTATATTGAATTTTTCGGAAAATTCTACGAGGACGGCGGCAGACCCTACGCGCCCGCCGAACCGTCGGAGAGATATTCCGACTATGATATGCCGGCACAAGATCAGATATCCTAAAAAACACATCATATACATTCAAGGAGAAACAAAACCATGAATTTCGCTGAATTTCTTAGCTCTCTGACAACAGGTGAGGGACTTGCCCTCATTGGCGCGGCGCTTGCCGTCGTCCTTCCCGGTATGGGAAGCGCAAAAGCGGTCGGTTCGGTCGGTGAATCCCTTAACGGACTTCTCTCCGAGGACCCCTCCAAGTTCGGTAAGGCGTTCCTGCTTCAGGCTCTTCCCGCAACTCAGGGCATTTACGGCTTCATTGTTGCCTTCATGGTAATGATGAACATCGGCATTCTCGGCGGCGATCGCGTAACGACCATAGGCGGCGGTCTTTACTACCTGTTTGCCTGCCTTCCCATTGCATTCTGCGGTTATCACTCTGCTATCCGTCAGGGTCGCGTAGCATCCGCCGGTATCGCAATGGTCGCAAAGCGTCCCGAGGCGTCCGGTAAGGCTGTCACCGCGACCGCTATGGTCGAGCTTTACGCTCTGCTGTCTCTTATCGCGTCCTTCCTGCTCGTCGTTTCCTATCCCGGCAACCTTTGATCCGCGGGCTTTCCGATAAAACCGTGAAAGGCAGCAAAACCTATGGTGGGACTTGAAAAGGTAACAAACAAAATAATCGCCTCTGCCGAGGCGGATGCCGCACGGATACTTGCCGAGGCTGATGCCGAATGCGCGGCGATAATTGCCGCCGCAAAGGAAAAGGCGGCAAAGATAAGCGCCGACGCCGAGGATGCGGCTGACGCCGAGAGCGAGAGCGTAGTCTCCCGCGCGCGCGCCGAAGCCGAGACCGAAAGACGCGGGATACTGCTTGCGGGCAGATGCCGCGCCATAGACGCCGTTTTCGGTGAGGCAGAGAAAAAAATATGCGGCATGCCGAGTGAAAACTATCTCGGGTTTCTTGTGGCTCTTGCGCGCGAGGCGTCGCGCGGGCTTACCGGCGAATGCACGGTAACGCTCAACCGCTCCGACCGCGTGAGCTTCGGCAAGGCGTTCATAGCGCAGCTTTCCTCCGAGAAGAACGGGATAGAGTGGAAGCTTTCGGATTCCGAGGCGCGTATCGGCGGCGGGCTCCTGCTCGATTCGGGCGACACGCGTACCGACTGCTCGGTGGCTGCTCTGATATCCGAGGTGCGCCCCGCGCTTGAGGGCGACGTCTGCCGGATCCTTTTCGGCGGCGAAAAGGAAAAAAACAATGGGTGAGGCAAAGACAAGGACGGCAAGATATCGCGAGGAGGATTACCGCTACGCTGCGGCAAAGGTCTCTGCCATGTCGCTCGAGCTCATCCCCGATGCAAGGATGCACGAGCTTGCCGACGCGCGCGACACGGCGGACGTTATGGCGCGCATTGCCGAATACGGCTTTGACGCATCCGCGGGCGCGGATACCGAGTCGGTGCTCACCTCCTATCTTGCCGAAAGATACGAAACGCTTCTTTCATTCTGCCCGAGCACGCCGCTTGCGCGTCTTTGCAGACTGAAATACGACTGCAACAATATCAAATCGGCTCTCAAATGCCGCGCCGGCGGCAGAGACGCCGCGCCGCTCATGATAAGATGCGGGGTCGTTCCCGCAGACGACGTGATCGCGGCGGTCGAAAAAAACGATTTTTCCGGTCTTTCCGCACTTCTGCCGAATATGGCAAAGGGGGCAGAGGCGGCAGCCGACGCACTCGGCAAGAGCGGCAGCTCAAGAACGGTCGATTCGCTGCTTGACCGCGCCTGCTTTGCGGATATGCGTGCGGCGGCAAAGGCGACCGGCATACGCGAGGTCGTGTCTCTTCTCGAACGCAAGACCGACTTTACCAACCTCCTCACCGCGCTGCGCACGCAAAGGCTGCGCGACGGTGAGCTGCGCCGCGCCGTGTTTGACGATTCCGTCATATGGGGCGGCAGGATAGGCATGAGCGAGCTGCGCGATGCGGCTGACGCAAAAGCCGTGGCAAAGCTCGCGGAGGATGCGGGATATACCGCAGCCGCCCGTGCGATATCTGCGGCGGGAAAGGATGCCGAGGCGCTCGAGAGAGTATCCCTTGCGCTCGACAACGACCTGCGCAGCACTGTTGACGGCATAACGGGCATGAAGCTCCTCGGGGCATATCCCGTCATAGCGTATATCGCCGCGCTTGAGTATGAGATCAAAAACCTGCGCGTGATCCTGTCGGGTATCGCGGCGGGAGACGACCGTTCGCTGATAAGCGAAAGGCTCAGGCTCGTGCCGTAAGAGAGGTGTGCCATGTATAAAGTAGCAGTAATAGGCGGCAGACAGGATATCCTTGGCTTTTCGGCTCTGGGCTTTACCGTTCTCGAAGCTGCCGACACCGAGGCGGCGCGCGAAGCGCTGCGCCGTGCGACGGCGGGGACGGGAAGCGGTGGCGTTTCCGACGGCGGATATGCCGTTATATTCATAACCGAGGCGTATGCCGCGGAGCTTGCGGACGATATAGCAAAATTCGACGATGCACCCACGCCCGCGATACTGCCGATACCATCGGCGTCGAGCGACGTCGGCTTCGGCATGAAGGCACTTCACGACCGCGTGAAGCGCGCCGTGGGCAGCGACATCCTGTAAAAAAAGGCGGACCTTGCGCCGTCCGCCGACCCTTGGGGGCGCAAATAGCCGAGAAAGGCATGAAATGAAATGGAATTGATCGAAGGAAAGATCTTAAAGGTATCAGGTCCTCTTGTCATAGCCGAGGGAATGAAGCGCGCCGATATGTTCGACGTCGTTCACGTCGGCAAGGACAAGCTGATCGGTGAGATAATCGAAATGCACGGCGACCGTGCGTCGGTCCAGGTCTATGAGGAGACCGCGGGACTCGGGCGCGGCGACGTTGTGGCTTCGACCGGAGCGCCGCTGTCGGTCGAGCTGGGGCCCGGTCTTATCGGGAACATATATGACGGCATTCAGCGCCCGCTTGAAAAGCTGCGTGAAATGGCAGGCTCAAACCTTACGCGCGGCATAGTCTCGCCGGCTCTTGACCGCGAAAAGGTGTGGCATTTCGAAGCCACGGCTCAGCGCGGTGCGCGTGTCGGCGGAGGCGATATCCTCGGCACGGTCAACGAGAGCGAGGCTCTCGTTCATAAGGTGATGGTCCCTCCGGGCATGAAGGGCACTCTGCTCTCCCTCCGCACCGGCGACTATCGTGTGACCGACAAGATCGGCACGCTCGAGGACGACGAAGGAAACACGCATGACCTCACGCTCATGCAGAAATGGCCCGTCCGTGTGGCGCGTCCGCACGCGGGTAAGCTCCCGCCCACCGAGCCTATGGTGACCGGTCAGCGTTCGATAGACTCGCTCTTCCCGATAGCGCGCGGCGGCACGGCGTGCGTGCCGGGACCCTTCGGTTCGGGCAAAACGGTCGTTCAGCATCAGCTCGCAAAATGGAGCAACGTTGACCTTGTGGTCTACATCGGCTGCGGCGAGCGCGGAAACGAGATGACGGACGTTCTGCGCGAGTTCCCCGAGCTGCGCGACCCGCGCACCGGCAGATCGCTCATGGAGCGCACCGTTCTTATTGCAAACACATCCGATATGCCGGTCGCGGCGCGTGAGGCGTCCATCTACACCGGCATCACGATCGCGGAATATTACCGCGATATGGGCTATACCGTTGCGGTAATAGCCGACTCTACCTCGCGTTGGGCTGAGGCTCTGCGCGAAATGTCGGGCAGACTTGAAGAAATGCCCGGTGAGGAAGGCTATCCCGCATACCTCACCTCGCGTCTTGCTCAGTTCTACGAGCGCGCCGGCAAGGTCACCTGCCTCGGCTCCGACGGGCGTGAGGGCGCTCTGTCGGCTATCGGCGCGGTCTCTCCCGCCGGCGGCGATATCTCCGAGCCTGTCACGCAGGCGACGCTGCGTATCGTCAAGGTGTTCTGGGGGCTTGACTCCTCTCTTGCCTACCGCCGTCACTTCCCGGCTATCAACTGGCTCAACTCCTATTCGCTATACCGCGAAAGACTGACCGGCTGGTTCTCCGAAAACGTGTCGCGCGACTGGATGGCGCTCACACAGCGCTGCCTCAAAACGCTTCAGACCGAGGCCGAACTGAACGAGATCGTACAGCTCATCGGCGCCGATGCACTTTCGCCGACCGACCGCCTGACGCTTGAGGTCGCACGCTCGCTGCGTGAGGACTTCCTGCAGCAGGATGCGATGAGTGACAACGACAGCTACTCTCCGCTTGAAAAGCAGAGCCGTCTGCTTCGCCTCATATTCAGCTTTGAGGACAAGAGCCGCCGTGCGCTTGAGCGCGGCGCCGCGATAGAGGAGATAGCGGAACTTCCGGTGCGTGAAAAGATAGGACGCGCCAAGGCGCTGCCGAACGACAGCTATGCGCCTGAATTCGAAAAGATCGAGGCAGAGCTCGAATCCGAGCTTGAAGCCGCGATACCGAAAGCATAAGGGGTGACGAGGATGATAAAGGAATACAAGACCATCGAAGAAGTCGCGGGCCCTCTTATGCTGATAAAGAGCGTTGAGGGCGTCAAATACGACGAGCTCGGCGAAATAGTAATGGCTGACGGTTCTATCCGCCGCTGCCGCGTGCTTGAGGTCAACGGCAGCGACGTGCTCGTGCAGCTTTTCGAGTCCGCAGCGGGCATCAACCTTTCCGAGAGCCGCGTGAGATTTACCGGTCACGGTGTGCGCCTTGCCGTTTCTCCCGACATCATGGGCAGAGTTTTCAACGGCATGGGTGAGCCGATAGACGGCGGTGCGCGGATAATCCCCGAAAAATACTGTGATATCAACGGCACGCCTATCAACCCGGCGGCAAGATATTATCCCTCCGAGTTCATTCAGACGGGTATTTCGACCATAGACGGGCTCAACACGCTCGTTCGCGGGCAGAAGCTGCCGATATTCTCCGGCTCCGGTCTGCCTCACGCCGACCTTGCGGCGCAGATAGCGCGTCAGGCAAAGGTCATAGGCGACGGCAACGAGAAGTCGAATTTCGCCGTTGTTTTCGCAGCAGTCGGTATCACGTTTGAAGAAGCCGATTTCTTCATCAACGACTTCAAACGCACGGGCGCTATCGGGCGCACGGTAATGTTCTGCAACCTTGCTTCCGACCCGGCTATCGAGCGTATATCCACCCCGCGAATGGCGCTTACCGCCGCGGAGTACCTTGCGTTCGACCTCGGGATGCACGTGCTCGTCATCATCACCGATATCACGAACTACGCCGAGGCGCTGCGCGAGGTGTCGGCGGCACGCCGTGAGGTCCCCGGACGCCGCGGCTATCCCGGATATATGTACACCGACCTTGCAACGATGTACGAACGCGCGGGACGCAAGGCGGGCTCCGAGGGTTCGATCACAATGATCCCGATCCTCACCATGCCCGAGGACGATAAAACGCACCCGATCCCCGACCTTACCGGCTACATCACCGAGGGACAGATAATCCTGTCGCGCGAGATGTACCGCAAGGGCTATATGCCGCCGGTCGATGTCCTGCCGTCTCTGTCGCGTCT
Source organism: uncultured Anaerotruncus sp. (assembly GCA_905210995.1). Taxonomy (GTDB): domain Bacteria; phylum Bacillota; class Clostridia; order Oscillospirales; family CAG-272; genus CAG-390. The sequence goes on along the minus strand of CAJLZE010000019.1, from coordinate 1,069 downwards.
TAAGGACAAGGGCATAGGCAAGGGCAGAACGCGCGAGGATCACTCGGGAGTTATGAACCAGCTCTTCTCGAGCTATGCGCGCGGCCGCGAGGCAAAGGAGCTTATGGTCGTTCTCGGCGAGTCGGCTCTGACACCGATGGACAGACTATACGCAAAATTTGCCGATGAATTTGAGGCGAGATATATCAATCAGGGCTTCTATGAGAACCGCTCGATAGAAGAAACGCTTGACCTCGGCTGGGAGCTGCTCTCCATCCTCCCCAAGAGCGAGATGAAGCGTATAAAGCCCGAATTCATCGAAAAGTACTGGCCCGGCAACAAAAAAGACAGTGCCGGGGACAGATAATTCCCGCAGAAACGGAGGTGCGCCCCGAAAATGGCAGCAACCAATGTAAGTCCTACGCGCATGGAGCTGAAAAGGCTCAAAACGCGCTATGCCGCGGCGCGCCGCGGGCATAAGCTGCTCAAGGATAAACGCGACGAGCTGATGAAGAACTTCCTTGAGACGGTGAGAGAGAATAAGGCGCTCCGCGAAAAGGTCGAAAAACGGCTGAGAGCGTATTACAGCTCTTTTACGGCGGCGGGAGCCGTCGGAAACCCGAAAATGCTCGAGGAGGCTCTCATAGCCCCGACAGGCGAAAATCTCATCAGCGTGGATACGACGCGCACGATGGGCGTAACCGTTCCGGTATTTGAGGGCGGCGACATAACCGTCGGTATCGGCTACGGCATGGCGTTCACGCCCGCGGGACTTGACGCGGCTCTCGAGGAGCTTTCGTCACTTTCCGCCGACATGATAAAGCTTGCCGAGCTTGAAAAGACCGCACAGCTTCTGGCGGGCGAGATCGAACGCACCCGCCGCCGCGTGAACGCGCTTGAGTACATCCTCATGCCGAGATATCTTGAGTCGATCAAAACGATCTCGATGAAGCTCGACGAGGATGAGCGCGGAAGCCGCGCAAGGCTCATGAAGGTCAAAGAAATGACCGCAGAGGCAGAAATAAAGAAAAAACGCGCCCGCGACGAAGCGGCGTCATGACCCATCGCAACGGCGGTGCCAAAAACTCAC
>CAJLZE010000018.1 GCA_905210995.1 uncultured Anaerotruncus sp. | reverse complement strand
CGTCGGTCTTTATCTTTGCCGCCTCGGCGTTGACGGCCGCGGTGTCGAATTTATCTACCGCCGCTTTGTCGGTGAGAGCGTTTATCTCGGCTTTTGCCTTTTCGATGATGTCGGTGAGGGCTTTCCACTCCGCGTCGCGGTAGTCGGCTTTGTCGTATGTGCGCAGCGCGGCGATCTTGGCGGCTTTTGCCTCGGCAAGAGCCTTCTCCTCGGCAGCCTTTTCTTCGGCTGTAAGCTCGGCATCGGTCTTTATCGCCGCCGTCGCCGCATTAACGGCGTCGGTGTCATATGCTTCGACCGCCGCTTTGTCGGTGAGTGCGTTTATCTCGGCTTTGGCTTTTTCTATGATGTCGGTGAGGGCTTCCCATTCGGCTGTGCGGTAGTCGGCTTTGCTGTATGTACGCAGCGCGGCGATCTTTGCAGCCTTCGTATCCTCGAGCGCCTTTGTTGCGGCAGCCTTTTCCTCGGCGAGAAGCTCGGCGTCGGTCTTTATCTTTGCCGCCTCGGCGTTGACGGCCGCGGTGTCGAATTTATCGACCGCCGCTTTGTCGGTGAGGGCGTTTATCTCGGCTTTTGCCTTTTCGATGATGTCGGTGAGCGCCTTCCACTCCGCATCGCGGTAGTCTGCCTTGTTGTAGTTGTTCAGCGCGGCGATCTTTGCGGCTTTTGCCTCTGCGAGAGCTTTTTCGGCTTCCTCTTTGGCTTCCGCCGCGCGCTGTGCGCCGGTCTTGATCTTCGACATTTCGTCGTTGACCTTTTCGTGGTCAAAGGCTTTGATGTCCTTTTTGTTTTTCAGCGACTCTATTTCATCTACCGCGTTTTGGTAGATCTCGCTGAGCCTCGCCCAGTCCTCGGGCGTGTAGTCGGCTTCGCTGTAAACGTCAAGGCGCGCGATCTCGTCAGCACGCAGACGGTCGATGCCGCCGCCGCACGAGACGAACGCAAGTGCGAGGCAGAGCACCAGTGCAAGCGCACAGATGCGGATGAATGAGTTCCGTTTTTTCATGGTCAGATACCTTCCTTTTTCCCGGCTGCTTTGCTTTCGTTTCCGCACGTCGCCGGGTCACGTCCGAAAAAAACCGCGCTCACGCCCAAGGGCGGAGCGCAGTCAATGCCGCCGTGACACCGCAGCGGGAAAATGCAGATCCGCACGGACGTCCGGTAGCGTCGGCTGCACTCTTCTCACCATAAGATGGCACCAAATACGGCAGGTATTCTGACTTATGATATGGCTATGCCTTTTTCGGGCAAAGCCGGACTGAGGGCAGTATGCCTCGCGGCGCTACAGCTCTTACACGTCAAATACAGTAATGGCGGTTGTTCAGGATTCGAACCTGATTTCCTTTTCATCTACTCAGCTAATAACTTTTCAAACCGTATTTTCATCAGATATTCTGTTTTTCCGGAATTATTCCGGATACCGCCTTATTATATCACGTTATGCGCGGTTTATCAAGCGCCGCATGGCGTTTTTTTGCGAAATAAAGCAGATAATCTGCCGCAGGCGTTGCATATGCGCCGCCGCGGTGATAAAATAAAAGATGATGCTTTGCGGTTTAACATCTGTTTAAACGGAGGCCATCGCCCTGTGGTAATATATAAGCGGAGGGATGTCTATGCGTTTACGTGACAGGATCGGAAAATACGAGGCACGCTCACCGTGCGCAAAAGGCTTGCCGTTTCGAATGTGATAATGTTTGCCGTGCCCGTCGCCGTGACAGCCGCGGTGGCGTTGGCGGCGCTCGGCGCGGTGTCGGTCAATCGGCTTTCCACCTGCCGAAAACGCAAATGCCGACCGTCACATCGACCTCTCCGGGCGATTCGGCAGGACGCCAGAAATACCATTTGCCCGTGTTTGCGGCAGTGTGGCGCTGGGTGTTCAACTGTGTTTCGATAAGATATGCCGCTCCGGCGTCCTCGACATAAAGCATCTGCAACGGGGGCTCCGCAAATGCGAACGGGTATGCCTCTCCGCCGTATTCGGAGGCGCTTTCATACACGCTGCCCCATTTTTCGGTCGCCGATACGCCGGTACAGACGATACTGCCGAAGCATTCGGCGCGGCCGGATGCCCATTTGCGGTAATACCATATGCCCGAGGTGCCCGCCTCGCATACATAGTCCGCGCCGTACGGGTCGCCCTTGTCTCCTTTGTCTCCCTTTTCACCGCGCTCGCCGCGTGAGGGCCTGCCCGTATCGGTGCTGCCGAAAAACCAGTTGCCGTTTGAGCCTATGCTTATCCTGCCCTGGCGGTCAAACCGTTCGATGAGCTGCGCGTAAACGTTCGGCGTCGGCTCCTCCGGCTGCCCCGCGGGGTCTGTGCAGCACGGGACAGCCCGCACCGGCGCCGCGGTGCTCGTCATGATATTTCCCGCATAGCAGCCGATATACAGCATACGTGTGTTGCTTATGGCCGGGACCGCGACCTCACTTCCCTCAAACTGAACATCGGTATAGCCGCCGTTCTCGCGCGTAAAGCGCGCGGTCTTTACGCCCGTGCCCGACCACTCGTCGTCAAAATCAAACCTGACGGTGTAGTCGCTGTTGCCGCACACGATGACTGCGCCCGCGTCGGCAACGGCGGTTTTCTTTCTGATCTTTATGTTGATATGATTCAAGGCTTATATCTCCTCCCTTCGGATCTGAAAGGATTATACACGGCGGCAGAGTCTCAGCAGTCTCACCGCGTATCGGCGGAATAAAATGTGTCTGATATCGGTGCGTGTGCGTCTGTACAAATCCCGTCGATTGTGATATAATAGTTAAAAACAAAGAAAGACCGGACAGGAGGGTCATATCAAATGAAATACGCATTTACGGGCGGCATGATTCTTGACGGAACGAAGGATATGCAGCCGAAGGCGGGGCTGTGCATTCTTACCGACGGCGAAAAGATAACCGACATAGTGTCCGACCGAAAGGTACCCGCGGGATACGAAAAGATCGATCTCGGCGGAAAATATATCATGCCGGGGCTTATCAATATGCACGTGCATCTTGCGGGCAGCGGCAAGCCGCAGAAAAAGCAGCGGGACAACGAAAAGCTGGTGAAAAAGATAATGGGCTCGGCTCTCACGCGCGCCGTGGCATACCGCATGGTGTACGGCTTTGCGAAGGACGAGCTTATGAGCGGAGTAACGACCATAAGAACGGTGGGCGGGCTCGGCAGCTTTGACACACGGCTGCGTGACGAGATCGCGGCAGGAAAAAAAACGGGACCGCGCATACTTGCCGCCAACGAGGGCATCTCGGTGCCCGGCGGACACATGGCGGGTTCGGTCGCGGTAGCCGCTCACAGCACAGAGGAGGCGCTGGCTCATCTGCGCGAATGCAAAAAGGAAAACGTCGATATCATCAAGCTCATGATAACCGGCGGCGTTCTGGACGCCAAGGGGAAGGGCGTGCCCGGCGAGCTGAAAATGCCGCCCGAGATGGTGCGCGCGGTCTGCGACGAGGCTCACAGCATGGGATATAAGGTCGCGGCGCACGTCGAGTCGACCGAGGGTGTGCGCGTGGCGCTTGAAAACGGCGTCGACTCCATCGAGCACGGAGCAAAGCCCGACGAAGAGATCATCTCGCTTTTCAAAGAAAAGGGCGCGTTCCTCTGCACAACGCTGTCGCCGGCACTTCCGTATGCGCTGTTTGACCGATCTGTCACGAATGCGACCGAGGTAGAGCAGTATAACGGCAACGTGGTGTTTGAGGGCATCATCGACTGCTCAAAGGCAGCGCTCGAGGCGGGGATACCAGTGGTGCTCGGCAACGATGTCGGCTGCCCGTGGATCACGCAGTACGATTTTTGGCGCGAGCTTTACTATTTCCACAAATACGTCGGTGTTTCGAACGCGTTCGCACTCTACACCGCGACCGCGCGCAGCGCGGAGATGGCGGGTATCGGCGACGTTACCGGCACGATCGCTCCCGTCAAGGCGGCGGATATGATAGTCACAGCCGGCAACCCGCTTGACGACCTGTGCGCTCTGCGGCACGTTGAGACCGTTATTGCCCGCGGAAAGCTCATAAGCAGCCCGACCTTCAGGCATCGCGCGAACGTTGAAGCGGAGCTTGACAAATTTCTTTGATATAATATTCGGCTTTGAGGTCGCCGCGCTTTGGCGCGGCGACCTCGGATCCTATACCGTTCCCGTTTCGTGAAGTGTCGGATCAAAAATCGGTTCTCTGTGCAAACGATAGTATATTTTCCGACAAGATGCAAAGAATAATAAGGCAGACCGACAGCTCGCCCGCGCGGCTGACGTCTGCCTTATCAAATGAATCAAACCGACACGGAAAGGAAGGGTATTTTATATATAATGAAGGCGACAGGAATTGTCAGGAGAATAGACGATCTCGGCAGAGTTGTCATTCCCAAAGAGATCAGAAGAACGATGAGGATAAGAGAGGGCGACCCGCTTGAGATCTACACCGACCGGGACGGTGAGGTGATCTTCAAAAAGTATTCCCCAATAGGCGAGCTCAATACCTTTGCGGCGCAGTATGCCGATACGCTGCACAAGACCTGCGAGCTTGACGTTCTGATATGCGACCGCGACGCGGTCATTGCGGCGGCGGGCGTGCCGCGCCGCGACTACGCCGAAAAACAGCTCTCCGAGGAGCTTGAAAAAATAATCGAGGGGCGCAGCCTGTATGTCTGGCGTGAGGGCGACGAAAAATATCCGCCGGTGCAGAACGGCGGTGCTTATTATATAAGCTGCGCCATGCCGATCATAAGCGAGGGCGACATACTCGGCTGTGTTGTGTCGCTGTCGGGCGGCGATGCCGGCAGAAAGCCGGGGCTTGCCGTCGGCGATGTCGAAAAAAAGCTCGTTGAGACCGCCGCGGGCTTTCTCGGCAGACAGCTTGAGGCCTGACAAAGCATATTCCGCATAAATAAGACCACCCGCACGGCGGGTGGTCTTATTTATATATACAGTTTATGGGGATCAGCCGGATACGGCTTTTGCCGTTCGCCGGTGTTCAGTTTGCTTTGGCTGCGTGGACGTCCGGCGTATCGACAAGCGCTATGTCGGCGCCTATGCCGCGGAGCTTGCCTACGATATCGTCGTAGCCGCGCTCGATATATTCGATGTTGTGTATCTCGGTCGTGCCCTCGGCGGCAAGTCCCGCGACCACAAGAGCCGCGCCGCCGCGCAGATCGACAGCCTTTACCGGCGCTCCCGTCAGATGTGCGGGGCCGACTATGGTGGCTGTTCTGCCGTCAACGGTGATGTCGGCGTTCATTTTTACGAGCTCATCGACATATTTGAATCTGCTTTCGAATACGCCCTCGGTGACGGTAGACGTCCCCTTTGCGAGCGCGAGCAGAGCGCTGAACTGCGGGTGCATATCGGTGGGGAAGCCGGGGTAGAAATAGGTCTTGATATTTGCATGCTGAAGCAGCGTTGAACGGCTGACGACGATGCTGTCGTCGCATTCGTCAACGCTCACGCCCATTTCGAGCAGCTTTGCGGTCACCGTCTCCATGTGCTTGGGGATGACACCGCGCACCGTCACACGTCCTCCCGCAGCGGCGGCGGCAGTCATGTATGTGCCTGCTTCGATCATGTCGGGAATTATGGTGTAGTTGCAGCCGTGCAGCTTTTCGACGCCCTGTATTTTTATGAACGACGTTCCAGCGCCGGATATGCGCGCGCCGCACATATTGAGGAAGTTCGCAAGATCGACGATGTGAGGCTCGCGCGCCGCATTGTCGATGGACGTGCGCCCGGGTGTCATTACGGCGGCAAGAATGACGTTTATCGTTGCGCCGACACTGGCAATGTCAAAATAAATGGATGCGCCGCAAAGCCCGCCGGGACCGGTGACTATGTGGTTGCAGCCGTTTTCGATGGTCATGACCGCACCGAGAGCCTCAAAGCCCTTCTTGTGCTGATCTATCGGGCGCGTGCCGAAATCGCAGCCGCCCGAAAAGCCGACCTTTGCCTCGCCGAAGCGACCAAGCTCGGCGCCGAGAAGGTATGTTGAACCGCGCAGCTTTGACACTAGCTGATATGGTGACGAGCCGCCGACGAGATGCGTCGTGTCTATCTCTACCGTCGTGCGGTTTATCATTCTGACCGACGCTCCCATCGAGCGGAGGATGCGCAGCGAGAGCGCAACATCGCTCACCTCGGGCAGGTTTTCGATAACGCACTTGTCTTTTGTCAAGATACTTGCAAAGATTATCGGGAGCGCGGCGTTTTTCATGCCGCTGACGTTTATATCACCGTAAAGAGGCTTGCCGCCTCTGATAACTATCTTTTTCATGGGTATCACCATGCCTTTCCTGACTTTGGCGCACCGTGGCGCTGATATGCGGTCCGGTCTATTTATTTATATTATGACTCAAAACGAGAGAACAGATTCCAATCCATCTAATTATATCATATATTCGCTCAAAAGAAAAGGGGCGAAGGAAAAAAATCGAAAAAAACAAGCATATTTTTTTCGTTCTTTTCCTTCGTCGCACAGATATGTGTGTAATAAATATGCACGGAGGCAAAACGCATACTGCTTTTACTGTTCTGTCCTGCTGCTATTATTATATGCCGCGCTGCGGTAATACGCCACGGCAAGATCGACGACGAGCCCGTAGCTTTTCGAGCCGACCGTTCCCTGTATCTGGAGATATGTGTTGTTGACCGTCTCCGACACGTTCGCAACGACATTTTCGCGGTATTTGTCAAAAAATGCGCTGTATGCCGCCATTTCGCCCGTTACGTTTGACCTGAGCCGGCGGGTGACTGCCGTATAGTATGATCTGTCGGCGGAGTAGAGGGAGGAGGCGACGTATTCGTACACCTCAAGATATCCGCTGTATCTGATATACGGGTCGTCCGACGCCATGCAGACGAGAAAAGCTATGAAGTTGGCTTCATCCTCGCGGGCGATGCCGCGCTGGTGCGCCATTTCGTGCGCTGCGGTGTAGGGGATGGTGTAATCGGGAAAATTGGTGTTGATGTTCGCCTCACCGGTAAAATAGGTGTAAACGCCCGAGATGTGCGTGTAGGTCCACGGTTCGCTGAGCATCACCGGCTTCACGCGCGACGAAAGGCGCGGGATGAAGTCGTAGGTGTCGCACACCTTGTCATATGCCTCGACGAGCTTGCGGCTCATTTCGTCAAACGTGTACGGCATGACCGAAAAATCGTTGCAGAGGTAGGTCACGTTTGCCGATTCCTCGTTTACGTGCTCGGCAAGGATATATGCGGTGTAATAAAGCTCCTCGGGCGAGACGGCGGTGCGGTCGAGATCGAGTTTTTTGTCTACCGTGGTGCCGTAATATCCCGTTCCGAAGCCGAAAACAAATACGGAAAAGAGCAGCGACACAAACGAGAGCACCGTGCAGAAGTAAATAAATACCGAGCGCCAACTGTCGGCATATCTCCGGCAGGCGTGCACGATCATGAATACGGCAAGAACGGGAAGAAAAATGACCGTCGCCTCGCCGAGAGAGAATGGGATCCAGCCGGTGAGATGCGCGAGAAAGCCGCGCACGACCGTCCCGATATGGCGGTTGAAAAAGTCGGCGAACGCGGGCGAGAGCCGCGCGGCGATATATACCGCAAGCGCTGCGGCTGCTATGCCGTAAAGCACGAACGCCGCGACCGGCAGCCGTCTTTTCGGCGCCGCCGCTTCCTCGGCGACCAGAGCGTTATCCTCTTCGGGTGCTGCCGTTTCATCGGTATTGACGTTCTGCATATCACGTTCGTCGGTATTGTTCATATTATCCATTTCGTTACCCTTTCTTTCTTTCTTTCTTTCGTTCGGGCGGTGCTGCGCCGTCAGAATTTTTCTTTTATGACCTTCAGCATATCGGCGGGGAAAGCCATTCTCAGCGTCAGTCCGGTCACGGGGTGGCGGAATTCAAGTCTTGCGGCGTGCAGTGCGTGCCGTCCGATGATGTCGGGGCATTCCTCTCCGTAGAGGAAATCGCCGAGCAGGGGACATCCTATGTGAGCCATATGAACGCGTATCTGGTGCGTTCTGCCCGTGCGCGGTTCAAGTGCGACAAGGGCATATGCGCCGTCGCCCGACACGCGCATCGTGCGGTAGTCGGTAACGGACGGCGAGCCGTCCTCGCGCACGGTGCGCATGAGGATGCCCTCGTCGGCACGGGCTATGGGCGCATCAACCCTGCCGCACTGCGGATCGGGAACGCCGACCGTTATCGCGGCGTAGGTCTTGTGTATGCGCCCGCTTTTCATGTCCTCGTAAAGTCTTGATGAGGCAAGGCGGTTTTTGGCAAGGAGCACGATGCCGCTCGTATTGCGGTCAAGGCGGTTGGCGGGGCGGAACACAAAGGGCTCGCCTCGCCTTTCGGCACGCCACGCAAGCGCATTGGCGAGCGTATCGTCAAGATGACCGTGCGTCGGGTGAGTGGGCATTCCAGCGGGCTTGTCGGCGACTATTATGTCGTCGTCCTCGTATATTATCGGGAGCGGCAGCTTTTTCGGGATTATCTGGGACGTGCCGGTCTCGGGCTTGTCGGCAAGATCGAGCGAAAGGCGCTCGCCCGCTCTCAGCCTGTGGCGCACAGTAACGCGCACACCGTCCACGGTCATGCCTGTGGGGGAATTTTTTAGCAGCGTAAGCGTTCCGCAGGATATGTGCATCCGCTTGCGCAGGAGGTCGAAAACGGTCATGCCGTCGTATTCGGGAGTTATTTCAATGTTCATATCATTATACCTTCGGCGATCTTACCCGCGCGGTCCGTCATGACCGGCTGCCGTCATCTTTATGATGATCTGCATGTCATATAATCACGCGCGCGGGAGTATATTTGAGTGACAGACAATAATTTTCGGAGGTCACGAAGATGTTAAGGCTCGTTTCGTTTATAATTTCGTTTATCGCGGTGTTCGCCGCCGCGCCCGCGACGGTGCTCATGCCGACCGCCGCGAGCGCACGCGGGGCGGAGGTCGCGGCGACCGAGGGAGCGGCAAAAATGCTCTCTCCCGGCATTGCGGTCGTGGCAAGCGCCGAAAGGATGGCGGTCGCGGCAAGAAGCGGCGCCGAGGCGGTGTTTCAGGCGGCGGATTTCGAAGCTGCCGCCGGTGTGTCGGCTGTGGATTACATAACGCTCACAAAGCTGCCCGATTCGGAGGACGGCAGGCTTATGATAGGCTCGCTCGCGCTTGCCGAGGGACAGAGCGTCACGCGGCTGAATCTTTCGCGTATGTCGCTCGTGCCCGCGGGCGCCGATGTCAGAGAAGCGGGTTTTTCCTTCAACGTCAACGGCGCGGCGCACGAATATTCCTGCACCGTGAATTTTATCGACGGCAAAAACTCCGCGCCGACGCTCGACACGGCTACTGCCGCGTCTCTCGGTGCATCGACGTATTCGGGGATGCCCTGCGCGGGCAGACTTGCCGCATATGACCCCGACGGGGACGAAATGTTCTTTTCTCTTGTATCATACCCGAGGCACGGCAGCGTTATCATGACCGACCGCGCAGGCGGGTGCTACGTTTATATACCGGACAGCGGCTTTTCGGGCAGGGACAGCTTTTCATACACCGTGCGCGACAAGTGGGGAGAGCGCGCCGACGATGCGGCGACTGTAAGCGTTACCGTTTCGCGCCGCGCGAGCGGCGAAGGCTTTGCCGACATGGAGGGCAGTGTTTTTGAAAGCACTGCGCTGCGCGTATCTGCCGCCGGGATAATGGGCGGCACCGAGGTCGGCGGGAAGAACTATTTTTACCCGTCGCAAACGGTCAGCCGTTCGGAGTTTCTTGTCATGGCGATGACGGCAGCGGGCATAAAGGATCTGCCGGCGTGCGACGTCACCGTATTTGCCGACGACGGGGATATCCCCGCCTCAGCCAAGCCGTACATCGGCGCGGCATATACTCTCGGCGTCTGCGACGGGTGGATAAAGGACGGCAAGCAGTGTTTTCTTCCCGACGAACCGATAACGGTCGCCGAGGCCGCAATGCTCTCCGCGGGACTGCTTGAGATAAGGACCGACGGCGCAGCCGAGGCGTGGGCAGACAGCGACGGCGTGCCCGCATGGGCAGCCTCAGGCTTCGGTACCATGCGCGCGGCAGGCTTCGTCGGCGCGGGCTTCGGCGGTTCGGCACGTTCGAAGCTTGACCGTGAGAGGTGCGCCGAGCTGCTTGCGGCGATAATGCGTTATGCCGCGTCGGGAAAAAAGTGAATCGCGTCCGGAGATCTGCGGTCAGAAGATCTCCCCGCAGCTCAGTCTGACGCCGCCCTCGCGCAGCGAGGCGCGCAATTTGCCGACCATTGAGGTGTCGGGCGACGAAAAGTCGTCAAACAGCGAGGCGGCGGCGCCCGCCGCCTCGCCGGTAACGGCACAGACGGGTATCACGCGCGTGATGTCCCACATACGGTCGCTGACCGAGATATCGCGCCCCGCCGCAAGAAGATTGCGGCAGCCGTCGGCGATGATACAGCCGAGGGGCAGCTCGTATACCGGACCGCGGCTGCGCCAGCTTCCGGTCACACCTATACTGTCAGCGTATGAAGCGTCGGCGTCCGCGTCCGGTGCTGCAAGCCCGCGTATGCGTCGGGTCATGCGTAGCTGCGGTATTGACGCCAGCGCGTCGGGCAGGCATGAGGGATCGGCGGCGTGCCGCGCCTCCCAGTCGGCGTATGTCGCCGCATGAGACATCTGCATCATTTCGCTGATCTCGGTGCCGTCGATGCCGGTAAAGCGTCTGTCGGAGAGCAGCTTCGGCTGTTTTTTGCCGGCAGCCGCCTGCTCATCGGTTATTTCCGCACCGCCGAGAAGGCGGCAGCGGCGCTCTTTTGAATCAATAAAGTAATACCAGCCCGCGAGCGTGTTGCCGCGTCCGTAAAGGACGGTGCCCGCTCCCGCAAATGCCGCAATGTCGGCGTCTCCGGTCGCATCGACGACCGCTTTTTTTATTTCAACGGCGCTTCTGCCGCTCTTGTTTTCGATAACGAGCGCCTCTATCCTGCCATTGTCGGTAACAGCCGAGCATATCTGCGTTCCGTAAAGTATCCTGACGCCCGCGTCACGCAGCAGCTTTTCGGCTTCAAGCATGAAAAGCGGACCGTTGAAGCCCGCCTGAAAGCGCACCGCGGCTTTTTCCTCCGCACTGCCGCCGTCAAGCCAGGGGGCGGGGCGTTTGCATTCGCAGCCGTGCTTTATCGAAAGGCGCAGCAGCTCCTCGCCGATGCCGTATATGACCTGATGCCCCATGCCGTCGCATATCGGCAGGTATATGGTGACAAGACCGAGCGTTGAAAGCCCGCCGGGGGCGAACTCCCGCTCGATGAGCAGCACATCGCTGCCGCGTCTCGCGGCGGCAAGAGCGGCGCTGATCCCCGCGATCCCTCCGCCGCATACCGCAACGTCGCAGGAGAGCGTTACGGGTGTCGTAATGGTCTCGGTTATACTCTTCATTCCTGTGTACATCTCCGTGTTGATCTTGTTTATATTATAGCCCACAGTGGGCTGATTGTCAATCTTATCAAAAAATCGCGGGTATAAAAAATGCCGCTTTTTGTGTGAATAAATTATTGACACCGGTTTTGTTTTATACTATAATATTAATCAACGGAGCGGCACTGCCCGAGGGCGAAGCCGCCACCCCGAAACGGAGGTATCATCATGGCAAAATACTGCACAAACTGCGGCGCGCCTCTCGACGAGGGCGCAGGATGCTGCACGTCCTGCGGTCAAAAGGTCGGCGGTAACACTGCGGCACAGCAGCCCGTCTATACGCCCGCTCCCGCGCAGCCGGTATATGCGAACACTGCGCCGAGCGAAGAAAACAAACCGGTAAGCGTCGGTGCTTTCTTCGGGCTTATACTGCTGTACGGCATCTCGGTGGTCGGTCTTATCAGCGCGATCATCATGGCGTGCGTATGCACGAACAAGAATCTCAAGCACTTTGCTCTCGCGACCGTCATCTTCAAACTCGCGGGCGTGGTCATCGCAATACTCGCGGTGATCGTAATGTTCGTCATCGGCTTCTCGCTTTCGGACTGGGCGGGCAGCATAAGAGATCAGATGCCGCTCTTCATCGGTCTTATCTGACATCCGGCACGGGGTATATCCCGACATCCAACCGACACAATATAAACGGAGGTTTATTTTATTATGGCATTCTGCTCAAAATGCGGCGCGCAGCTCAATGAAGGCGAAAAGTTCTGCTCAAAGTGCGGCGCTCCCGTCGAAGACAAAAAAGAAGAAAAGAAACAGGAAAACGGCTTTGAGGCGATCCTGAACACGCCCGACACAACATCGGGATACGATCAGAAGGACATTCAGAGCAACAAGACGATGGGCATTCTCGCTTATTTCGGACTGCTTGTTCTCGTTCCGATCTTTGCCGCAAAGAATTCCAGATTCGCGCGTTTCCATGCAAATCAGGGGCTCGTGCTCCTTATCGTTAAGATAGGCTTCAGCATTATCTCGGCTCTCAAGAATATCCACTTCATCGGCGGTGTTTTCGGGGTAGTGGGCGCGCTCGGCAGCATCGTCACTCTCGCCCTTGCCATAATCGGTATCGTCAATGCCGCTCAGGGCAAGGTGAAAGAGCTGCCCGTCATCGGCGGCATCAAGATCCTGCAGTGACCGATAACGCATAAAGCTACATAAATACAGATCCCGCCGCGGCAAGCGGCGGGATTTTTTTGCCCTTTTGCGGGCATAATAACGTAAATATCATTTGTGTTTGCGGAAGGTTGCGGTCGTGAGTATATATATATTTTCGGTTCTTGATTTTGTCGGCGGTCTTTGTATGTTTTTGTTCGGAATGAACATTATGGGCGAAAACCTTCGCCGCATGAGCGGCGGCAAGCCGCAGGGGTGGCTCGGCAGGCTCTGCAAAACGCCGCTGCGCGGCGTCGCGCTCGGTGCGCTCGTTACGGCGCTGGTACAGTCCTCGAGCGCCACTACGGTCATGGTCGTGGGATTCGTCAATTCGGGCATCATGACGCTTTCTCAGTCGGTCGGCGTTATAATGGGCGCAAATCTCGGAACGACATTCACATCATGGCTGCTCTCGCTGACGCAGCTCGGCGGCGGAGGAGTCTTGGGGCTTCTCAGCCCGACGGCATTCGCGCCTCTGCTCGCGGCGGTCGGAACGGTGCTTGTGATGAACCCGCGAAGCGACCGCCGCCGCGACCTCGGATATGCCTTTTTAGGCTTTACGGTGCTTATTTTCGGCATGGAGCTGATGAGCGGAACGGTAAAGCCGCTTGCCGCCGTGCCCGAATTCACCCGAATCCTCACCGTTTTCGGCAACCCCGTAGCGGGAATTGCGGCGGGAGCGCTACTGACGGCGGTAATACAGTCGTCCTCGGCATCGGTCGGCATTCTTCAGGCGCTTGCCGCCTCGGGAGTGATGACGCGCGGCGCGGCACTGCCGATAATCCTCGGTCAGAACATCGGCACCTGCGTCACCACACTGCTGTCCGGTCTCGGGGCGGGAAAAAACGCGCGCCGCGCGGCGTTCATCCACCTTTATTTCAATCTTATCGGCACGGGTGCGGCGCTTGCCGCCTCGGGGCTTTTGCGCCTTTCCGGGGTTTTTTCGGCATACCTCGGCGCGCCTGCCGACGCGTTTTCGATAGCGGTGATGCACACAGCCTTCAATGTCTTTTCGACGCTGATATTGCTGCCGTTCCCGCGTTTGCTCGTAAAGCTTGCCGTGCTGACGGTCCCGGACGGCGAGAAGAAAAAGAAAACAAAAAAGGCGCAGCCAGACGCCGGCGAGCCGACGCGGGCACGTCGGCTCGCCGGGTATTCGATACTCGACGAGCGCTTTCTTTCCGCACCCGCGTTTGCGTATTCGATGACAAGGGCGGCTTTTCTGCGTATGCTTGAGCTTGCGGCGCAGAATCTTTCCGAGGCTGCGCGGCAGCTCGACGGCTTTGATGCGGAACGGCAGAAAAAGATAGCCGAAACCGAGCGTCTCATAGACTCATACGAGGATTCGATAAGATCATACCTCATAAAGCTGTCGGACGGGCGGCCGGGAAAAAGACTGTGCGACGGGATATATGCTCTTTACGGGGCGGTCGGCGACGCCGAGCGGATAGGAGACCACGCGCTCGATATTTCCGGGATCGCTGAGAAAATGGCGGGCGAGGGCTTTACCTTCGATGCGGCGACAGCCGCTGAGATAGAGGTCTGCCGCCGCGCTGTGACCGATCTGCTTGACGGCGTTGTCGGCGGCGGAAGCGCCGAGGAGACCGAGCCTCTCGAGGAAGCTGTAGATAGGCTGACCGACGAGGTGGGCAGAAGATGCGTGGCTCGCATGGTCGGTCTCGGAGACGCGCGCGGCAGCATATATGCCGACGAGATACTGATATCACTCGAAAGAGCGGCAGATCACGCCGCAGACCTTGCGGCAGGCGCATCGGTCGGCGCTGCTCACGAAAGGCTGCGCGACATTCGTGCGGGCGAGGATTTTTCGGCACGCGTGCGTGAATGCCTCGGCAGATACCCTCTGCCGCCGGAAAATGCGGGCAATGCCGAGCCGGTCGTGCGCTGAACTCACGCTTTTTCCTTTACTTGTTTTCTCTTGGCGAGCTTCGTTATCACCGCAGCGGCGAGAGCCGAAAGAAAAAGGATCAGCACCGCGACCGAGAATGCAGTCATGCCCGTGCCGTGCGGAGTAAACGTCCCCGTGGGAGCCGCAGACTGTGCGAGGGATGGGAACAGCTTCATCGCGGCGAGCATTATAAGCGCCGAAAGCGGAGCCTGCACGGCTTTTGATATGAGATATCCGCCGAGTCGCGGCCGCGCGTTTTTGGCCGACGAGCAGACGGAAAATATCTGCATATGCACCGAAAGCCCCGACCAGCCCGCTGCGGCGGTGCAGAGGAGTATCCCGACTCCGGTCGGTCTGACCGCCGACGATGCGGCGGCGCCCGAGGTCACCTCGAAAAGAGAATAGATCACCGCCTCGGTCGTTCTCGACGGGGAAAATCGCGAGATGATGCACGAAATGCAGCCTACGACGCAGGAGAAAAATGCGACATAGGCGCATACGTTGAGCGTTGAGAGCGCTGCGGCGGTAACGGAGTCGGGCAGTGCGCTCGGCTCCGGTTTTCTTATCGCGGGCAGGGGCGCTGCGGCATTCCCCGACTTTTTTTCTGCTATGCGTGCGGGTATGCCGCCCGCAATGCCGCAGAGCGTGCCCGCAAGCAGCACCGACACGTACATTGCCGCGCCGAGTCGGCGGTCATGCCACAGCGCGGTGCCGACGGCGCTTATCATGAACGCCGACGACGGATAGTTGCAGAAGGTCACGAGCCGTTCCGTTTCACGCCGCGTCATAAGCCCGCGGTCGTAAAGCATAACGGCGGCGCGCGTTCCTACGGGAAAGCCGCATACCGCACCGAGGAGATACGCGCAGCTCCCCGCTCCCGACAGCCCGAACAGCGCGTGCATCGGGCGGCGCAGCAGACGCCCCATCAGCTCGCCCCCACCGGTCCTTACGAGAAGCTCGGAGAGCGCCATAAAGGGAAAAAGCGTTGGTATCACCGCAGTGGTGCAGAGCGTAAGCCCGCGCGAGACGTATTTTATCGGGATATCGGGATTCCGCAGCAGAAGGGCGATGAAAAAAAGACTTGCAAGTGCCGCAGCCACCGTGCGCGGCGCGGTCATTGCGGCGAACCTGTCTGCCCTTGTTCCGTTATTCATTACAATTGCCTCCGGCGCATAATATTCATTGATATCTTATTCGGCGCGGGCGGCGATTATATCCGCCGCGGTGATACGGAAGGGCGGTATGGGGCAGACATGAAAAAAAGAAGAACACGTTCGGGAAGGACCGGAGAGAAAATACCTCTGGCGGAACTGCTCAGCCGCCGTTTTGATATTCCCGCAGATGTTCTGTGCGGCGGTCTTACCGTCGAGCTGCGCGGCAGAAACGACCTTTACATAACCGGCTGCGAGCGCATACTTTCGTACTCCGCCGAATGTATCGGGCTGCTCGTAAGCGGAGCGGAGCTGACCGTTACGGGCAGGCGGCTCTGCTGCACGACATATTTCAACGCCGAGATAGGCATCAACGGAGAGATCGACGGTCTTTCCTTCTCGGCATTTACGGGGAAGGCGGGCGAAAAATGAGGCTTATCGACTTTTTTGCGGGTGTATGCCGCTTTTCGGTCGCAGAGGGCGACGCGGTACGGCTGCTGAACATTCTTATGAAGGTGCGGCTCGTGTACCGCGGCTTTACCGTCACCGGCAGCGAGACCGACGGTGAAACCGGCGGAGAGCCCGGTGGCACGGCAGTGCTTTTCTGCTCGGCACGGACGGCGCACCGGCTCGCGGTGCTTTGCGATGCGGCCGGGATAGGGCACAGTGTGCGCACGGTATACGGTCTGCCGGCGATGAAGAAAACGCTCATCCGCCGCGCCGGGCTTATCGCGGGCTCGCTCGCGGCGCTTTTTATCCTCATACTCGGCGAGAGCGTGATATGGGACGTGCGCGTTACCGGGTGCCGCGATATTCTTACATCCACCGAGACCGAAGCGCTTTTTGCGGAGCTCGGGGTGCGCCCCGGCGTACGTCGCCGCGCGGTGAACGCCGACAGAACGGCTGCCGAGGCGGTAAAATCGAGCGATAAGCTGGCATGGGCTGCGGTGAACATACGCGGCACGACTGCGGTGATAGAGGTGCGCGAGCAGCTCGATCCGCCGAAGGAGGATGAGCCGGACGGCGGCTATGACGGCGAAAATCTCATAGCGGCGTGCGACGGGCTTATCACGGGCACCGAGATCATTGCGGGCAAGCCTGCGGTCAGCCGTGGACAGTCGGTAAAGAAGGGCGACCTGCTCGTCAGCGGGGTGATAGACAGCACCCGCATCGGGGTGAGGATCACGAGGGCGCGCGGCGAGGTGCGTGCCGAAACGGTGCGCGAGATCACGGTGACCGTCCCGTACAGGTATGAAAGGAATGTCCCCGACGGGCGTGAGGACGAGGAGATATCGCTTATATTCTTTTCAAAGGAGATAAAACTTTTTTCAAAAAGCGGCGGCGCGGAGCATGACAGCGACACAGTGAGCGAGAGGAATATGCCGAGGCTGCCGGGCGGCAAGGTGATACCCGTCGGTATAGACAGGGTAAAGCGAGTGGGATATTCGGCGGAGGAGGCGGTGCGCAGCGGCGCGGAGGCGGAGCGCCTTGCGGATTTTGAGCTGTCGCGCCGCATTTCCGACGCACTTTCCGGCGGCGCCTACCCGGTGAGAAAGACCGTCGTGCGCGAGGTGGGAGAGGATGCGGTAACGCTGCGCTGTGAGCTTGTTGCCGTCGAAAATATCGCCGTGCCGCAGGGATTTGTCTTTTTGACGGGCGGCGACGGATAAATCGACCGTAAAAATGCGTAATTCCGCAAAAAAGCGTGACAAAACGCGCGTGTTGTGATATAATAAAATGGGAAAATCCTTATTGGGAAGTCGGAAAAATGGAACAGAAAGAGCAAAAGATCGTATATACAGGTTCGGCAGCCGAGACCGCAAGGCTTTTCGGCGCGTTTGACGCGAATATGAAGATAGTCGAGGACGCTTTCGGTGTTGCTGTGCACAACCGCGCCTCGGAGAGCGGAGAGGGCGATGCGCTCGTGATAAGCGGCGGCTCGGCAGATGCCGTTGCGCTTGCCGCCGAAACGGTCGAGGCGCTGAAGCGTGCGTCATCGGGCATGGGCGCGCTCAGCGAGCAGACGGTGATATACATCACCTCAATGATAAAGGACGGCCGCGGCGCCGAGCTTGCGGCATTTGACGAAAACTGCATCTGTCTGACGTCGAAGGGCAAGCCCGTAAAGCCGAAGACCGTCGGACAGCGGCAGTATGTCGAGGCGATAAGAAAAAATACCATAGTCCTCGGCGTGGGTCCTGCCGGCACGGGCAAGACCTTTCTTGCCGTTGCAATGGCGGTAAAGGCGCTGCGCGAAAAGCAGGTGAGCCGTATAATCCTCACCCGCCCCGCGATAGAGGCGGGCGAAAAGCTCGGCTTTCTGCCCGGCGACCTGCAAAGCAAGATAGACCCCTACCTGCGCCCGCTGTATGACGCGCTGTTTGAGATGATGGGCGCCGAAAATTATCAGCGCTGTGTCGAAAAGCAGGTCATTGAGGTCGCGCCGCTCGCTTATATGCGCGGCAGAACGCTCGACGATTCCTTTATCATACTTGACGAGGCGCAGAACGCGACATTCGAGCAGATGAAAATGTTCCTCACACGTCTCGGCAACGGCTCAAAGGCTGTCGTGACGGGCGACCTGACGCAGACCGATCTGCCCGACGGACAGAAGAGCGGGCTTTGGGCTGCGGTGCACATCCTTGACGGAATCGAGGATATAAACATTCACCGCTTTACCGAGCGCGACGTTGTGCGGCATAAGCTCGTGCAGAAGATAATACTTGCGTATGACAAATACGAGCGCGAAAACAGCCGCCGCGAGTCGGAACGCCGCGGCGCACGGCGCGACGGCGGGCAGGCGCCGAAGAAATATCACCGCCCCGCATCGGATAAGAACAGGACATAAAAGAAGGTAACGGCAATGGAACTGTATATTGATTTTAGCAACCGTCAGCGCAAGGAAAAGGTCGATGACGCGCTGCGCGGTCTGGTGAAGCGTGCGCTCACCGCCGCATTCGAATATGAGGGCGTCACGGGCGATGCCGAGGTGTCGGTGACGTTCGTCTCCGACGCGGGCATAAGAAAATACAACCGTGAATATCGCGGCATCGACCGCGCGACGGATGTGCTCTCCTTTCCGCTCTTTGACGGCGGAGACATCGAGTCTGCCTTTGACGGGGAGAGATATCAGCTCGGCGACGTTGTGCTCTCACTTGAACGCGCACGTTCTCAGGCAGAGCTTTACGGGCATTCCTTCGAGCGTGAGACGGCGTTCCTCTGCGTACATTCGGCGCTGCATCTTATGGGCTACGATCACGAACGCGGAGAGGCGGACGAGCTCGATATGCGCCGCCGCCAGCGCGACATAATGAAAATACTCGGACTCACCGTCAACGAATGAAAAAGGACGCGTATACATGAAAAGAACAGCATTTATTTCAATAGTCGGCAGACCTAACGTGGGCAAATCAACGCTCATGAACCGCATCCTCGGCGAGAAGGTCGCCATTGTGTCAAGCAAGCCGCAAACGACGCGCGGCAGGATCGTCGGCATCCATACCGTCGGCGACGACCAGTATGTGTTCCTTGACACGCCCGGCATCCACCGCCCGCAGAACAGGCTCGGCGATGCAATGGTGAGAAGCGCGCGGGATGCCATGCAGGACGGCGACTGCGTGCTGCTCGTTGCCGACGCGGGTAAGGAGATATCGCAGGTCGAGCGCGACGTTATCGCATATCTCAAGACGAGCGGCGTGCCGTCGGTGCTTGCGCTCAACAAGGTCGATCTTTACAACCGTGACGTGATAGCAAAAACAATTGCCGCATATGCCGCGCTGCATGATTTTGACGCGGTGGTGCCGATAAGCGCCAAGAACGGGCGCGCCGTTGGTGAGGTCGTGGACGAGCTGTCGCATTTCCTTGTCGAATCAGACTGGTTTTACCCCGACGACATCAGCACGGATCAGCCGTCGCGCCAGTATGCGTCGGAGATAATCCGCGAAAAGCTTCTGCGCACGCTTGACCGCGAGGTGCCGCACGGCATTGCGGTGGTGATAGAGGAATTTACCGAAACGCGCGGGCTTATCCGCATACGTGCCGAGATATACTGCGAAAAGGCAACGCACAAGCGCATAATCGTCGGCAAAAACGGCGAACAGCTCAAAATGGTCGGCACATATGCGCGCGAGGAGCTTGAAAAGGTGTTCGGCAAGAAGGTATTCCTTGATCTTTGGGTCAAGGTGAAGGAAAACTGGCGCGATTCGGACGGACTTGTCCGCAATTTCGGGCTTTCGGCTCAGGAAGACGATAAAGACTGAACGATGCGCGGCGCCGAGAGGAGGCGGCGGTAGTGGAAACGCTGCGTGATTTTGCAACGGACGGGCTTGTCGTCCGCGAATACGAGCTCGGCGAGCATGACAAGATGCTCACGCTGCTCACGCCGTCATACGGGCGCATATCGGTTATAGCTAAGGGCGCGCGGTCGCTGAAAAACAAGTACATGAGCCCCGCACGGCTGTTCACATACGCAAACTACGAGCTGCACCGCCGCGGCGACATGATGTGGCTGCGCTCGGCTGAGGTCATCGAGTCCTTTCCGCAGCTTGAAAAGGAGATAACGAGGCTTTATCTTGCGCAGTATCTTGTAGATCTTGCGTGCGAGCTGAGCGGAGAGGGCGAGCCTGCGGTGGATATGCTGCGGCTGACGCTCAACTCTCTTTACGCCGTCTGCCGCGGGATAAAGGATCAGCGCCTCATAAAGGGAACATTCGAATGGCGTGCGGCGGGGTATTCGGGGTATATGCCCGAGCTCGGCGACTGCCATATCTGCGGCGCACCAGATGCCGCGTGCGCAAACGATGGCGGCATATGCTACATCGACGTAATGAACGGTGCGCTCATGTGTGCTTCATGCGCTGCAGGCAGGCTTGAACGTGATGCAGCCCTGCCCTCCGACGTGATACCGGTGGACAGCGACGGCGTGCGTTCGATACTTCTTCCGGTCAACCGTTCGGTGCTCGCCGCGATAAAGTATGTGCTGACCGCCATGCCGGAGCGTATGTTTGCCTTTTCGCTTTCGGAGGACGCCGATCTTGAAACGTTTTCGTCCGTCGGCAGCACATATATAACACACCACCTTGAGCGCGGGTTTGCCTCCCTTGCGCTCTACAACGAGATACGTAATATGTGATTTCGGAGATTTGAAATGTATTTACCGGATAAAACAGTAACATCACTTGAATTTGATAAGATAAGATATATGCTTGCCGAGTGCGCTCACACAGAGGGCGCAAAGGCAATGGCACTGGTGCTTGTGCCGGACGACGACGAGGTGCACATCCTGCGCCGTCAGAGGCTCACGACAGATGCAAAAAAGCTTGTCGGGTACAAGGGCTATCCGTCGTTCGGAATGATAAAGAGCATAGATGCGGTATGCGAACGTGCCGAAAAGGGCGCGGTGCTGACGGCACGCGAGCTGCTTGACGTTGCAAACATACTGCGCACGGCGCGCGGCATCATAGAATACAGCCGCACCGACCGCACGTTTGAGACCGTGCTTGACGAGATATTCGGCAGGCTTGATGCCGACCGTCCGTTTGAGGACAAAATATGCCGTGTGATTATTTCGGAGGAGATGATAGCCGACGACGCGTCTCCCGCCCTTGCCGACATCAGGCGCAAGATACGCGCGGCGACCGCGCGTGTGAAGGATCTGCTCTCAAAATACACCGGCGGATCATACGCAAAATATCTTCAGGACAGCATCGTCACGATACGCAACGGCAGATATGTCGTGCCGGTCCGCGCAGAATGCAAAAACGACGTAAAGGGGCTTGTTCACGACACGTCGGCATCGGGGGCTACGATTTTCGTCGAACCCATGGCGGTCGTTGACACGAACAACGAGATACGCGAGCTTCAAGCAAAGGAAAAGCATGAGATAGAGCGTATACTTGCCGAGCTTTCCGCCGAGACCGCGCAGCGCGCGGCGATACTCCGCTACGATGTTGCGAATATCGACGAACTGGCGTTTTATTTTGCCTGTGCGGGGCTTTCCGAAAAAATGGACGGCGCGCAGCCGCGCATCACGACGGGGTCCGAAAGGACCATCGAGCTTATCGGCGCGCGTCACCCGCTCATAGCCAAGGATAAGGTCGTGCCGGTGAACGTTGCGCTCGGCGGCAGCTATGACACGATGATAATCACCGGTCCGAACACCGGCGGCAAGACCGTTACGCTCAAAACGCTCGGGCTTTTCACGCTCATGGCGCAGTCGGGACTGCACATTCCCGCCGACGAGCGTTCGTCCGTTGCCGTGTGCGACCGCGTGCTCGTCGATATCGGCGACGACCAGAGCATAGAGCAGTCGCTTTCGACTTTTTCGGCGCACATGGTCAATATCGTTTCGATAGTTAAAGAGCTGACGCCGGGCGCACTCGTGCTGTTTGACGAGCTGGGCGTCGGCACCGACCCCATCGAGGGCGCGGCGCTCGCCATAGCAGTTATCCGCGAGGTGCGCGAAAAAGGAGCGCTCTGCGCGGCGACCACACATTATGCCGAGTTGAAATCCTACGCACTCAGCACACCCGGTGTGACCAACGCCTCATGTGAGTTCGATGTCGAAACGCTGAAGCCGACCTACAAGTTGACGATAGGCACGCCGGGCAGATCGAATGCGTTTGCGATATCCAAGCGGCTGGGACTGCCCGAGCACATCATAGACCGCGCTGCCGAAGAGGTCAGCTCCGACGACCGCCGCTTTGAGGACGTCATAGACAAGCTCGAAGCGAGCCGCATGGAGATGGAGCGCAACCGCGAGGAGACTGCAAGACTGCGCGAGGAGTACGAAAAGTTCAAGCACGAGGCGGAGGCAAAGATCCGCGCACGCGCTGCCGAGGCGGAACGTCAGACCGCCGCTGCGGAGAAGAAAGCGGCTCAGCTTATCGAGGGTGCGAAGATATCGAGCGAATATGTGCTCTCTCAGCTTGAAAAGGTCAAAAAGGCACGCGACAGCGAGCGTCTCGGTGAAGAACTTGAGGCTGCACGCCGCAGGATACGCGAGCACCTCAAAGAAAACGAGGATAAATTCAATCCCGTTGACGCGGAGGAGGACGACGGATATGTCCTTCCGCGCGCTCTGCACAAGGGCGACAAGGTATATATCCGCAATATAAAGCAGGAGGGCGTGCTGCTTGCCGACCCCGATCGCTCCGGTAATGTTTCGGTCCAGGCAGGCGGCATCAGAACAAAGACCAAGCTCGGCAACCTCAAGCTGCTTGACGATGTTGTCATGGTCACCGACGGCACGGGGCAGAAAAAGACCGCAAAGGAATTCTGCGCAACGACTGTCAGCCGCGCCTGCTCGGACGAGATAGACCTTCGCGGTATGACGGGCGACGAGGCATGGATGGCGGTCGACCGCTACCTTGACGATGCCATGTTTGCAGGGCTCCACACGGTGCGCCTCATTCACGGCAAAGGCACCGGCGCACTGAGGCAGGCGCTGTGGAAAATGCTGAAGGGCGACGGTCGCATTGCGGCGTACCGCATAGGACAGTACGGCGAGGGCGACGGCGGTGTGACCGTTGTCGAGCTCAGATGACCCGAAAACCTTCCTTAATTAATTTGTAGTATATTCATTTCAAAGGCGGAGCATACTTTATGAAAAAAACTCTTGATCTTCTCGGTATTGACCTCGGCGCTTCAAGCGGGCGCGGCATTGTCGGCAGCTACGACGGCGAAAAGCTTTCGCTGCGCGAGGTACACAGATTTCCCAACGAACCGCAGATGGTCGCGGGGCGCTTTACATGGGATATCCTCAGGCTGTATGCGGAGAGCAAAAATGCCATCCGTGCCGCTGCGGGCGGCGAGCTGCGCTCGATAGGCATCGATACATGGGGCGTCGATTACGGACTGCTGGACGCGCACGGACGGCTCATCGGCAATCCCGTTCATTACCGCGACCGCCGCACCGAGGGGATCATAAGCGAATTCGGCGAACGCGTTATGCCGAACGAAAAGCTCTACGGCATAACGGGCATACAGCTTCTTGACTTCAACACCGTCTATCAGCTTTACGCCGACAGGCGGGACGGCACCGCTGCGGGCGCCGCGAGGATGCTCTTCATCCCCGACCTGCTCGGGTATTTCCTGACGGGAAATATGGCGTGCGAATATACCGTGGCATCGACAGGTGCGCTGCTTGACGCAAAAAAACGCGACTTTTCGGCTGAGATACTGTCAGCCCTCGGGCTCGAGCGTGACTTTTTCGCACCGCTCGTTCATCCCGGCACATCGCTCGGAAATGTGCGCGGCGATGTCGGTGCCGAGGTCGGCGGCTGCGGCGCGGAGGTCGTGAGCATCGCATCCCACGACACGGCGTCGGCGGTGCTTGCCGTCCCCGCGAAAAAGGATGAGAAATTCGTATACATAAGCTCCGGCACATGGTCGCTGCTCGGCACCGAGACCGATGAGCCTGTCATTACGCCCGAAACGCTCGCGTTGAACTTCACGAACGAGGGCGGCGTCGGCAGAAAGATCAGATTTCTCAAGAATATCATGGGGCTCTGGCTGCTTCAGGAATCCCGCCGCCAGTGGAGACGCGAGGGCAGAGGAGAAGACGAGATAGGCTTTGACGTGCTGTCGTCGGCTGCCGCAGCCGCGCCCGCCTGCCGTTCGGTGATCGATCCAGATGCGCCGGTGTTTGCGGTGCCCGGCGATATGCCCGGCAGGATCGCCGAATATTGTCGCAAAACAGGGCAGTATGTGCCAAAAACTCCCGGCGAGACGGTAAGAGTCATCTTCGACAGCCTTGCGCTCTGCTACCGCCGCACGATAGAGGGAGTGGCGGAGCTTTGCGGCTTCAGACCCACGGCGATAAATATAGTGGGCGGCGGTTCGCGCGACACGCTGCTCGACAGCATCACCGCCGATATATGCGGGCTCCCCGTCGTGGCGGGACCCACAGAGGCTACCGCGGTGGGCAACATTGCGGTCCAGCTCATGGCAGCCGAAAAAATGAGCGCGGCAGAGGCGCGCGAGCTCGTGCGCCGCTCATTCCCGACTTCGGTGTTCGAGCCGAAGTCCGCCCCCAGCACATACGACGGCGTTTATGAAAAATTCGAACGCCTTGTCGCCGCACGCAGCGAACATTCGCTCTGACGGCGGCGCAGCGCGGCGCGCGCTTGTTATTATGACAAATAACGGCGCCGCCCCGCGCCCCGCGTTCGGAAATTCGACGAAAAATTCCTTTTGCCGCAATAACAGACGCAAAATATATTGCTAACCGGCGGGAATTATGCTATAATTAATATGTATGTGTTGCAGGCTCGGAAAGGTCTGCTCTGTAATTGAATAAACAAATTTGTGGGGGATGTATGAAGGATATTCTATACGGAGAACTCGGTATCATCGGGATGGAGGGCTGCGAGGGCTTTACCGCGCAGGTCGATAATTACATCAGAGAATGGCGCGGAAGCAGAGAGAGCTTTCTGGTCGGTGCGGAGTGTCCCCGTTTCGGCAGCGGAGAAGCAAAGGGACTTGTCACCCGTTCGGTTCGCGGGCTTGACCTTTACATCATCTGCGATATGTTCAACTACGGCGTTACCTATAAAATGCGCGGTAAGGCTCACGAAAAAAGCCCCGACGACCATTATGCCGACCTTAAGCGTATCGTCGGTGCGGTCGAGGGAAAGGCAAGACGCATTTCGGTCATAATGCCCATGCTCTATGAGGGCAGACAGCACAAGCGCGCCTCGCGTGAGTCACTTGACTGTGCAATGATGCTGCGCGAGCTTGAGACCATCGGCGTGCGCAACCTTATCACTTTTGATGCGCATGACGACCGCGTGCAGAATGCGGTACCGTTTATGGGCTTTGACAACTACCGCCCGACATATCAGATGACCAAGGCGCTCGTGCGCGTGGTCCCCGATATCGAATTCGAAAACGACAAGCTCATCATCATTTCGCCCGACGAGGGCGCGATGGGCAGATGCATGTATTTTTCGTCTGTTCTCGGTCTTGACGTGGGTATGTTCTACAAGCGCCGCGATTATTCGCGCATAGTCGGCGGTCGCAACCCCATAGTTGCTCACGAGTACCTCGGCAGAGACCTCACCGGCATGGATGTCATCATCGTTGACGATATGATCTCCTCGGGCGAATCCTTCTTTGACGTTGCACGTCAGATAAAGAGCCGCGGTGCAAAGCGCATATTCAGCTTTGCAACCTTCGGACTTTTCACAAACGGACTTGAAGGCTTTGACCGCGCGTATGAGGAAGGTCTGTTCGACAAGGTGTTCACCACCAACCTCATCTACACCGACCCGGATATAAAGACGCGTCCGTGGTACGTCGAGGTCAATATGTGCAAGTATGTATCCTACATCATCGATACGCTGAATCACGACGAGTCGATAAGCCTCATCCTTGACCCCGTTAAGAAGATCCACGCGCTGCTCGATAAATACAACGCCGAAAGAAGAGCACAGCAGCTCAGTATTTTCGGCGCGGAAGGTTCCAAATAATATATAAAACACGGCAGAGACGACCCGTGCGGGCGGTCTCTGCCGTGTTTTGTTTTCTTTTTTGTGTTTGCCACTTGAAAAAGCGGGCGGAATATGGTATTATTAATTGTCCCTGCGGGACAGTAAAAACAAGAGTTCGGCAGATGAAAAAAATCAGAATAAATGCAAATGCAAAAATAAATCTGTTCCTTGAGGTCGGCGCGCGGCGCGCCGACGGATATCACGACATCGAAAGTGTGATGCAGTCGGTGACTCTCTGCGATACCGTTACCGTGTGCGCGGGAGAAGAGGTCCCCGAGGGGATACGCCTGGAATGCGGCGGGCTTTATACCGACGAAAGGAACATAGCCTACCGCGCCGCGGCGCTTTTCTTTGCGGAAAGCGGCAGCGAGCCGCGCGCGGATATAGTGATAGAAAAGCGCATCCCGATAGCAGCGGGGCTTGCGGGCGGCAGCACCGACGGTGCCGCAGTGCTTTATGCGCTGAATGCGATATACGACGGCGTGCTTGACGATAAAAAGCTGCACGCGCTTGCCGCGCGTCTCGGCGCCGATGTGCCATTCTGCCTTGACGGCGGCACGGCGCTGGCACGCGCCGCCTACGCCCGTGACACCGTGCTCCCGGCCATGAATGCGTGCCGCAATCATGCCGATGCGCTGGAATGTCTGTGCGCCAGGCGCGCCGATGCCCGACTGCCATATCCTTATAGCCAAGCGCGGCGAGGGCGTGCTCACGCCCGAGGCATACCGCGAGATCGACCGCACAAGGGAGGGAGACGACGCTTTTCTGCCGCGCCGGGCATACAGGATGCTTGCCGCGCTGAGGAGCGGCGACCTTGACCGCGTGGGCGCGCGGCTCTACAACGCCTTCGGTGCGCTTTCATACGCCGAGACGCTCGGCGCCAACGCGATAGCGGATATCTGCCGCAGTCACGGCGGATACGCGCTGCTGAGCGGCAGCGGTCCCTCCGTGTTTGCGCTGTTTGCGGATGAGAAGGACGCCGCAGCGGCTGAGGTGTCTGTGCGAGCCGTATACCCAGACGCGACGGTCTGCCTCTGCCGTCCCGCGCGTAAAATGACGATGGATATAATATAATTATTGCATTTCAGACTTGTATAGTTATTTCCGTTGATGTATTGTGTGGAATGTTATGTAAGGGAGAGCTTGCGCTATGAGTACATCGCTTGCTGTGATAGACAATATGAACACTGATTATATACCAAATGATAACACACAGCATAAATATGTTAGCGCACACATCAATAATATAAGTTTCCCCAAAAGTATAAACGAGCTTGAAACATTTATTTACCAAAACGAGCACTATAATGTTGAAGATATAATAAATGAGTCTGAAAACGGATATGTGATTTGGACGGTACCTCGCAGCAGCGCGATTGATGATATAGTATTGTTTTTTCATGCAAAGACAGCAATACAATGGATTAGAAAATTAGAAACAGCAGCTAAAAACATAGACGATGAAACACATAACAAAGATCTCATATTTGAATGGCTAAAAAGGGCACGAACACTATACTCAAAGTATGGCGGCAAAATATTCGCCATCGGTCGAATAGACAGTCCTCCGGAATATGATAATTCCGATGATTATCCCCGTCACTGGTCCGGACGCATATATGCAAAGGTGTGTGATATTTGCTTATTGAATGTTCCGATAGATATCTCTGAATTCAACTCTTTTATACTTGTTTCTCGTCAAAGTGCCACTACTCAATTACCGTCAAAAGAGTATGAAAAGTTAAAAAATATTATTGTTTCAAAAAATAGATATCTTCCGGACTATT
This sequence comes from uncultured Anaerotruncus sp., assembly GCA_905210995.1. Lineage (GTDB taxonomy): Bacteria > Bacillota > Clostridia > Oscillospirales > CAG-272 > CAG-390. The sequence continues at coordinate 4,498 of CAJLZE010000018.1, read as the reverse complement.
TTCTAAATGATAAAATTGGAGATGATGCTCTTTTCAAAACAAATATTGATAACTTTTTGACTATTAACAGAGCACGTCGAAAAAGATTTTTGCTGGAGGCAGATTTCCGATCGTATTATGTTGATTATTTTCTCAAGGTGTTATCCGGGAAAAAGTGCTATCGGGAGTGCCAGTGCTTTTCTCCGTCAACTCCGTTTGCGCGTGTTGATAATATCATAGAATTCTGCGGCAAAAAGATTTTGTTTGAGGTGAAGTTAAACATAGAATTAGAAAGAGACCTAATTTCTCAACTAAATCAGTATGTTTATGCTGATTATGTTATCTTGGCAGATGGTCGAAATCAAAAAGAATATGACTTTGAAAAGAACTATATGTTTGTTATAGATATGTATTCTGTATATAAGTATATAACGGCGGAAAGGAGAATTATCAAAATATTTGATTTGGACGATTTAAAAGATGCCGTTGATATTTGCAAACAAATGAAGAAGGCGGTCTGCGACTGAGCAGAATAAAAAAATATGTTCGACCGCATAAGATGCTGAACAAGCATACCGTGAAATTAAGCACTAATCAAAAGATTATTAAACTTATGCAAAAGGGAGATTAAACAATGAGCGAACTTGACAAAAATATCTATTACGGCAAGGGATATGCCGGACTTTACGACGATTATATGGACTTCATCAACTATGTTTTCGGCTTCAACGGAAACTCGAGCGACTTCAAAAAGCTGCTGCCCAAGCTCTACCGCCCCGAAGATGACCCCGCCGGCAATTCCTACGTTGCGGTCGATGACGGCAAACTGAAGGCAGCCGTCGGCGCGTTCGATCTTGACGTGTCGGTCGCCGGCGAGGTGCTGCGCACCCGCGGCATAGGGAACGTAGCCGTGCATCCGTATGCGCGCTCGCACGGATATATGCGCAAGCTCATGAACGAAGCCGTTGACGACATGATACGCGACGGAATCGACTTTTCCACTCTCGGCGGCAGACGTCAGAGATACAATTATTTTTCATACGATAAGGCAGGGGAGAGCCTTTCTCTCAGCTTCAATTCCGACAATATGCGCCACACCTTCGGCTATCCGCGCACACACGCAATGGCTGTTCGCAAGATAAGCAATGCCGACGCCACGGCGCTCGACCATATCTTTACGCTTTCAAAAACTCTGCCTTTCTACGGCATAAGAAAGCGCGAAAGACTTTACGATATCCTCACCTCGTGGGGCGCGTCGGTATGGTACGGCGTGGCTGACGATGTGTGCACCGGATATGCCGTCGTGAACGGCGAGAACGTGAGCGAGCTCGTCGTTGCCGACGAGAGCCGCATTGCCGAGTTCACCGTTGCGCTGTTCGACGCTGTGGGACGCGGCAAGCTCACCGTCAATCTGCCGCCCTTCCTGCCCGGATATGCCGAAAAGCTCTGCCGCATTTGCGAGTGGTACAGCGTGTCTCCCGAAAAATCCTTCTCGGTGCTGAATTACGAGCGCACCGTCGGCGCGTTCATGCGTCTTAAGGCTGCGATCGCCGGCGCACCGCTGCCCGACGGCGAGCTGACTCTGCTCATTCACGGCAGAGCGAGGGATGAGAACATCACCGTGAGCGTAAAGGACGGAGAGACCTCGGTCGCGCGCACCGATAAGGCGCCCGACGCGGAATATGACCACCTCACGGCAATGAACGTGCTGTTTGCGCCGCTCTGCCCCGAGCGTGACCGCCTGCCCGCCTTTGCCCGCCTGTGGCTCCCGCTGCCGATATACATTTACTCCGCCGACGCGGTGTAAGACCGAATACGGGACAAAAAAGCAAAATAACGGCAAATAAACGAAAACGACCTTTTCCGAATGCCGCCGGGCAGCAGCCCGGCGCGCGGAAAAGGTCGTTTTGTCGATGATATCCTCACATTGAGGTAAAAATCAGATATAAATCTCGAAAATATATTTACGTGTCATGAAAAATCTGCTATAATGCAAACGAATGGCTTTTTCTGAATTTTTTATACCTTATATTGCGCTTCATTCAGTCCACGCCGCATCCGAATGAAAAAGAATATTTTTTTGCCGTATTTCGATAAAAACCTGTTGACAAACGATCATACGCGTGCTATACTGTTCACAACGGAGGAAGATGCTTCCTTCCCGTCTGCCGGCTGTCTCACCTGCGGCAGCATTCCGCCTGTAATGCCGAGGGCATGATTTAAAACAGGCGGAGACATGGCATCTTTCGGTCACGGCACGGTATGGCGATGTTTGCTGCAAATGAGATTGACTTAAAGTAAGCGATTTTGAGACGAGAGGAAGACCGAAGTTATGGAATTGACAAAGACCGATATAGTTCAGATCGTAAATTGGGGAGAAGCAGAGCATTCTCAAGTGGCTCTCGATTTTATGGCGGAGGTAAAAAAACAGCTCGGCATTGATATCGTCGCCTGTTATTGTGATTCGGGGCAGGAGGTTCTTTTCGGTGATCCGTCTTGCGCCACGCATGTGATCGACCCGGCAAACGCCCGTCTTGTCAACCTGCTTTTTATAAACATGTATCTGCGCGGGTTCGGTAATCCCGACGACCTCATAAAGCGGTACAACGACGACATTCTGCGTATCTTTAAAAATGCGGTGGCTGCAAACGGAGAGCAGATCGATTATCCGCGCTTTTATTCACCGGAAGAGACAAGATATTACGGTTGGAATAAAAGCGTAAAAGGCAAGTGTGACATGAGTAAGGTCATCCGCCCCGCCGGTCCCGCGACAGACAAGTGCTATATATCGGCCGAGTCTTTTGACAGTCTTGCTTTGTGGCACTATCTGAGCCGTGAAATGAAAAACTTCAATGCTCTGCCCGAGGTGATAGCTGTTTGCGGCAATGTTTATTACGGCTGGAGCCAACGCTACGATCGCCCGGCGGCATTTGTGATCTTGCCCGAAAGTCGGTTTCACAGCATAACCGCAAACGAGAAAAAGGCGATAATTGCCGAATTTCTTAAGCACCTGCACGTCATAGATAAGTGCAACATTGTGCGGGCTGATGAGTTCCTCACTGTTTTCACGACTTGGGATGCCCTTTCCGATGAGCAGAAGTTCGCGTTTGCGCGAGACTGCCCGCGGAGATAGGGCTGCCTCGGACATAAAAGATGGTGTGCCGTGATACGGGGTCATCTACACAAGCTTAGGAGAAAAACGATGAAGAAGAAAATTGCGGTGATCGTATCTGCGGTACATCTGGCTCTGTGGGTGGCGCTCATGGTTTTGTGCGCCGCAGCATGGATCGTATACGACGGCTCCGGCGAGGAACCGATCGGAGCTGCCATGACGATGGGTATATTCGGCGTTCTGTTTGTTGCCGCGGCACTCGGCGTTATTTCTTCCGTGTTGTGGCTTTTGGCGATGCTGTCGATCCCGTCAGAGCCGAATATCGCGCATAAAGGCGGAAGAGTGACCGCGATATGCCTTTCTGCGGCGGCAGCATTGCTGTTTGATGCCTCCGTTGCGATGTTTATACGGTCGGAGGCGTCCATGAGTGCGGATATATCTGTTATCCTGTTCCCGATAGCATGGCTCGTGTGCCTTATCTGCGGCAGTATCCTGCTTGCCGTATTCTCGGGAAAAACAAAGGCGAAAAAAATCGCTTTGACGGTTACGGCTGGCGTTATCGTTTCTGCCGTGACCTTGATCATGGCGATATGCTATTTCAGATTTGCAATCCCCGGCTTATAACAACGTGCGGGATCGCGGTATGACGACTTTGACCGCGTTAAGAACATCGCGGCATGGTGTTATCTTTTGCAAATGAGAAAGGGAGTAAGCTTGACATGAAAAAGCTGTGGAGCATTATTATTATCGCTGTCATTCTGCTTGCACTTGCGATAGGCACGTGGGCTGCGTATTCCGCCGGATATATCGGAGTGAACAGAAACGCCAAGATACTCAGATCCATGGTCAGAGAATTTTCCCGCACGATATCCGAGACGGGCGCGAAGGTGGTCGAAACCAAGAGCGTTTACGGCAAGCTTAACGGAAACGGGAACGGCATAAATTATTTCGGCGCGGCATTGGTCCGTATCGATTCGGTCAAGGATATAGACCTGCTGATCGCAGAACTTGATGAACAGTTTGAGTATGTGGACTACTGCGTACCCGATGAAAGCGAGATCCGTTCGGAGTGCCTTGAACATCGCAAGCTCAGCTATGACACCGCTATTGACGGCAGTGATGAGTATATATCTGTCTTCTTTTATGTCAGTCATCATCCCGACAGCGATCTCTGTGACCTGGCGGGGCACTGAGCTGACGGTGTTCCTTTGCCCGATCTCCGTCCTGTTTTCGTGATTTTGCGGACGCGACAGGTCCATTCCCCGATCCGACAGGGGATGCCGTGATGATATTGTGTATGAGCTGCGGGAAAATTCGGGAGCCTTGATAATAAAGGAATAGGCTTTGATCGTATCTCACGAAAACCAAGCATAAAAGTATGTGAAGGGCGACCTTAGGTGAAACCCA
>CAJLZE010000017.1 GCA_905210995.1 uncultured Anaerotruncus sp. | reverse complement strand
TGCGCGGCATACGGGGCTTAATATGATATTTACAAAAATACGCGGTGTTACTTCCCGAATTTGCGGCGGTATATCTCGTATTTTTCTTCGTCGGAGAGGACATACGGGCTGTTGACGTAATTCTTTGCGCCCTTTACGAGCTCGACGCGCTCGGCGATCTCCTCCTCGGTGAAGTGCAGATCGACCGCGGCGAGCGCGGGCAGGTATTCGGCTAGCAGCGCAGGCTTTGCTCCTATGGCGGCTGCAAATTCATCGATCAGCCTTTCGCCCTCGGGGGTCCTGCGGTTGTATTCTATGTAGTCGCCGTAAAACGCCGCGCAGGCTCTGCCGTGCGGTATGCCGTCGAGCAGCGTTATGCTGTAGCCGAGCGGGTGCGGAAAGCCCGTGCCGGTTATGCTTATCGCGGCTCCCGCGGCGCAGGCGGCATACGAGAGGCGGTCGCGCATCTCGGGGGTGAAGGTGTCGGGATATTCGGATATGACGTCCCAGATCTCGCGCCCGGCGTAGAGCGCCAGCATGTGCGAGAGCGCGTCGGACTTCGGCGAGAGGTACGACTCCATTGCGTGAGCCATTGCGTCAAGGGCGGTGCTTATAGTGCTGTCGCGGCTTACCGATTCGGTGTAGGCGGGGTCGAGAAACGCGACCTTTGCCCATGCGCCGCGCCCGGAATATGTCTTTTTGTGACGTCCGTCGGGAAGCGTCAGCACCGAGTAGGGGTTAGCCTCGCTGCCTGTGCCCGCAGTTGTGGGTATGAGCACGATGGGAAGGGGATGGGATGTAAGCTTTCCGGGAGTAAAAAGGTCCTCGGGCGCTGCCGTGGGATTTGCCGCAAAGGCAGCCACCGCCTTTGCGCTGTCCATTGCCGAGCCGCCGCCGATGCCTATAACGAAATCGGCGCCGAGGGCTGCCGCGCGCTGCCCCATTGCGGCCGCGGCGGCGAGGGGGGGATTCGGCAGTGCGCCGTCAAGGATATCGCGTCCGATGCCGAGTGAACCGAGCATGCGCACGACATCGCCGAGCGCGCCCGACTTGACCGCGCTGCGCTTGCCGCACACTATGGCGGCGTGCTGCCCGAGCTTCAGTTCTTCCGGGTGAGAGGCGACGCAGCCCCTGCCCGAAATGATTTTTACCGGTATGTCAACGGAAAATTTCATGGCGTAACGTTCCTTCCTTCCGCCTGTCGGCGGTATTGTACTGCTCGTATTGTACCTCACAATAATGAACGCAATGTGAACAAAGACCGCTGCGAGGCGCTGACCGGGGCGGTCTTACCATATATTTTTTTGAATATATATTTAAAACCTATTGAAAAATCACGTGTGTTGTGGTAATATTATAATTGACTCGGTTTGACCGGATCTGCAATCGATACTTACGGATGGGGACTGATCGCATGACAACGTTTTTCGAGAAGTTGGCTGCCTTTTTCAGCTCGGCAGCCGAATTCTGCAATTCATATATTCTTGACGCCCTGCGCGGTATGAGATTTGCCGACGTTATCGACATTCTCATACTCGCCGCGCTGCTTTTCTATATCTACCGCTTCATACGCAACAGGCGTGCCGGCAGGCTCGCCATGGGGCTTTTGTTCGTTATTGCCGTAATGCTCCTGAGCATCGCGCTCAACCTCAAGGCGCTGCGCTTTGTGCTTCAGAACTTCTATCAGGTAGGCATGATAGCCATTATCGTCATATTCCAGTCGGACCTGCGCGCCGCTCTTGAGCGATTCGGCACGACGCCCATACGCGGGCTGCGCAGCCTCAACGCGGGGGACATGAAGAAGATCGTCGAGATGGCGGACGTCCTCAGCGAGGCGGCGGACGCCCTTGCACGCACGCAGACGGGCGCTCTCATAGCGATCGAGCGCAACACAAGGCTCGGCGAATATCTCGGTCAGGGCGTTATCATAAACGCCGATCTTTCGGCGCCGCTCCTGCGCAATATTTTCGTCAACAAGGCGCCGCTCCACGACGGTGCGGTGATAATACGCAACCGCCGCATTTACGCTGCGGGGTGTTATCTGCCGCTTTCGACAAAGGATGTCAACAAGGATCTCGGCACCCGTCACCGCTCGGCGCTGGGGCTGAGCGAGGTCAGCGACGCCGTGGTCATAGTCGTGTCGGAGGAGACCGGTACGATATCTCTTGCCGTTGACGGCGAGCTCGAACGCAATTTCAATTACGCCACGCTGAAGCAGCAGCTCCTCAAGTATCTCATGCCGGTCGAGGGGTCGGTAAAGAAGATAGGCAGGCGCGCACGGCGCGCCGCGGAACGCGCGGAGCGTGCGAAGGAGAAAGAAAAGAACTCCGCGGATGCACTGTCCGGGAAAGAAACGAAACGGTAAGGAGGGTGCGGGATGAAAGACCGAAAAAAAGAAAACGGATACGTGTATGACGCAGAAACCGCAGACGACGGCGAAGTAAGGCACGGCGGGCTTCAGATCATTGCGCGCATAGTATGCCTCATCCTTGCCTTTTCCATATGGCTTTATGTCATAGACAACGATTCCGACGATTACGAGAAGACCTTTACGCTCATTCCCGTCGAGGTCGAGGGCTCGGAGACGCTTGCGGAGCTCAACAAAATGTCGGTCATAAACCTTGAGGAGAGCGCAGTGAGCGTTACCGTGCGCGGCAAGCGCAGCAACATAAACACGCTCACATCCGAGGATTTCCGCGCATATATCAACGTCGGCGGCATAACGACAGCCGACCGCCATCTCATGCCGGTGCTCGTCGATCTTCCCGTCGGCGTCGAAAAGATAAACACCGAGCCGTCGGCGGTCAATATCTATACCGACGAGCTTGCGTCGCGCGAGATACCCGTCGAGGTCGTGCCGCACTACCGCATAGACGCGTCGTATACCATCGCGTCGATCGAGAAGGACCGTGAAACGGTGACGGTGAGCGGACCGCGCAGCCTGCTTGAGCGTATCGCCGCCGCAAGAGCCGAGATAGACCTCGGCACGATAACCACCGGCGTTGTTGCGACCGGTGTGCTTGAGGCTGTCGATAAGGACGGTCTCCCGGTCGATGCCAAATATCTGCGGCTCGACGTGCGCGACATCACCGTGTCGCTCGGCATTTACACAGACAAGATAGTACAGCTTGCGGTCGAGACCGCACCGGGCTTTCCGTCGGAATATTACCGCGGCGCGATGATATCGCCAATATCGGTGACGCTGCGGGGAGATCCGAAGCTCGTTGAGGGCATAGATAAGCTTGTGGTGCTCACGCTCACGACAGACGCAAAGGACAGATACACGGTAAAGCTCACCGATTCGCTGCTCCCTGCGGGCGTCAGCTTTGTTGACGCGCCCGAGAACGTCGATATCAGCCTGTCGTTCGCCGAAAAGCCTGCGGACACAGAGCCTGCGGACGAGGATATGCCGTGAGGACGGCGCAAAACGGTAACACGGTAATACGGAGAAAACACATATGAGCAAAATAACCTTCCGCCGGTTGCTGACGGGGCCGATAGTGCTTCCCTTCACAGCCGGTGATGCGGCGGCGGTTGACGCCGCCGCAAGAATGATGAAACGGGTCGGAGCGGACGGTGTTCCGCTTCGTTTTCACCTTTACAGGAGATCGGTGGACGCAAGACGGCGCGATATGATACGCTTTGTCTACACCGTGGCGGTCGAGGCGGACGAGCCTTTTTCCGTTGACGCGCGCCGCGCAGCCGACGAGGGCATACGCAGCATTCCCGACGATAACTTTGATATCGTGCGCGGCACGGCTCCGCTTGCGGCGCCTCCGCTCGTGGTCGGAATGGGACCCGCGGGGATGTTTGCGGCGCTTATGCTCGCCGAGGAGGGATATCGCCCGATACTCATCGACCGCGGCGATGCCGCGCCGGACAGAGTGCGCAGAGTCGAAACGTTTTTCGGCGGCGGCGAGCTCGACCCCGAGTCGAACGTTCAGTTCGGTGCCGGCGGTGCGGGAACATTCTCCGACGGCAAGCTCGTCACGCGCATAGGCGATCCGCACATCGCCTACGTTCTGCGCCGCTTGTGCGAGTTCGGTGCACCGGAGGAGATCATGTGGCGCTCAAAGCCGCACGTCGGCACCGATCTTTTGCGCGGCGTCGTCGGCAGGCTGCTCGACCGCATCGAGGAGTGCGGCGGAACGCTGCTCTATCGCTGCCGCTTTGAGGGCGTCACCGAGCTTGCGGACGATTCGCTTGCGGCGCATACGAGCCGCGGGGACATCCGCTGCGGCGCGGCGATACTTGCCACGGGGCACAGCGCGCGCGACACATATGAATATCTCATCTCCGACGGATATGCCGTCGAGAGCAAGCCTTTTTCGGTCGGAGTGCGCGTTGAGCACCTGACCGAGGATATCGACCGTGCAATGTTCGGTTCTCACGCGGGCGACGAACGGCTCGGTCACGCCGAATACACGCTTTCCGACACGCGCGGCGAGCGCGGCGTTTATACTTTCTGCATGTGTCCGGGCGGCGAGGTCATTGCCGCGACGAGTGAGGAGGGCGCCGTCGTCGTAAACGGAATGAGCGAGCACGCACGCGCCGGGCGCAATTCAAACTCCGCGCTTGCGGTCAGCGTTCTGCCCGAGGACTGCGGAACGTCACCGCGCGACGGTATCGCGTTCCAGCGCAGGCTCGAAAGAGCCGCCTTTGCCGCAGGCGGGCGGAGCTATGCCGGGCCGGTAGAGACTGCGGGCGATTTTAGGGCGGGACCGCCCGCGGCGGGCACTCCGTTCTCCGAGCCGTCAAGAATAATCCCGACATACACGCGCGGCAGCCGGCAGTGCGCTGATCTCTGGCAGGTGCTGCCCGAGCAGATCTGCCGCGGGCTTTGCCGCGGACTTGAAATATTCGATTCCCGCGTTGCCGGCTTCGGTGCTCCCGACGTCGTGCTTTCGGGTGTCGAAACGCGCACGTCGGCTCCGGTGCGCATACTGCGCGGAGACGATCGCCGTGCACCGGGCAAGGGCGCGGTCTATCCCTGCGGAGAGGGCGCGGGCTATGCCGGCGGCATAACGAGCGCCGCGCTTGACGGACTGAAGACGGCACTTGCCGTCATAGCATCCGCAGCTCCGTCAAAAAACGAGAAAAAATGACGCTTTCCCGAAGCGGGGAGCACACTCTGACAGATACAGTGAGGTCGGTTGATGAGGAGCGAGGGCAAGGTAATAAGTATTGACGGAAAATACGCCGTTGTCGCCACGGAAAGGCGCGCGGCGTGCGAGGGCTGCCATAAGAGGAGCGAGGACGGCACCTGCTCGGTGTGCACGCTGCTCGGCGGCGAGAGCAGGCTAGACACGCGTGCTCTGAACAGCGCCGGCGCTGCTGTGGGAGACACCGTGGCGCTTGAAAGCAGCTCGGGGCGTATGCTCGGCTATGCCGCGCTCGTGTTCATTCTGCCCTGCCTGCTTGCCATTGCGGCATATTTTGTTTTTTCGCACGTCACGGGGAGCGAGCTTTACCGCAGCCTTTCCGCCGTCGGGGGATTTGCAGCCGGTCTTGTATTTGCGGCGATCTATTCGCGCTTCTGCGTCCGCGGCCGTGCCGATGTAACGGTGACGGAGATAATCGCACACGCGAAAGATGCGGCGGATCCGACGGCTGAGCCGGAAAACAAAACTAACTTGAATTAAGGTTTACTTGAATTTTATGAAAACAGGCAAAAGCACAAAGGAAAAGATCTGGGAGCTGCGCTGCGCACAGCCGACGGACGACGGCGGGGCTGAGGCGGCGATATCGTCGGCTCTCGGTGTGTCGCCCATCGTCGCAAGGCTGCTTTGCGGGCGCGGATACAAAACGCCCGAGGCGGCGCGTACCTTCCTCACGATGGGAGACACTCTCATTCATGACCCCTTCCTGCTGCCGGATATGGCTGCGGCGGTGGAGAGGATAGAACGCGCCCTTGCCGACCCGTCGGAGCATATCGTGATATACGGCGACTACGACGTTGACGGCGTTACCTCAGTGAGTGCGCTTTACCTTTACCTGCTCGGCAGAGACCCCGGGCTTGATATCGAATATTACATACCGAGCCGCAGCGAAGAGGGCTACGGCGTGACCTGTGCGGCGCTCGACACGATCGCGGCGCACGGCGCAACGCTCGTGATAACGGTCGATACCGGTATCACGGCGGAGGCTGAGGTCGATTATGCCGCAAAGCTCGGTATCGACGTTATAGTCACCGACCATCACGAGTGCCGCGAGACACTGCCGCGTGCCGTTGCGGTCATAAATCCGCACCGTTCCGACAGCCCGTATCCCTTCCGTGATCTTGCCGGCGTGGGTGTGGTATTCAAGCTGATATGCGCCTGCGAATCGGCGATATCAAAGGAGCGCGGAGAGCCCGAGAGCGACGGCGTGCGCCGTGCTTTCCGCGGTTTTGCCGACCTTGCCGCGATAGGCACGATAGCGGATGTCATGCCGCTGACCGATGAAAACCGCATGATAGTAGCCTACGGGCTTTCGCAGATAGAACACACAAAACGCCCGGGGCTTGCCGCGCTGCTTGAGGCGGCGCAGTCGGGGCATGGCGTAAAGGGGGCAGACGGGCAGGCGTCGGCTCCGAAAAAGCGCCGCGTGAACGCGGGGTATATCGGGTTCGGGATCGCGCCGAAGATAAACGCCGCGGGAAGAATGGCAAGTGCCGATATCGCAGCCGATCTCTTTCTCACCTCCGACAGGCGGCGCGCCGACGAGCTGGCAGCACGTCTTTGCGAGATAAACCGCGAGCGGCAGGTCGAAGAGAACCGCACCGCCGAGGAGGCGTTCGTGCGGATAGAGGAGGAGTGCGATCCCGAAAACGACCGCGTTATCGTAGTCGCCGACGACGCGTGGAAGCAGGGGATAATAGGCATCGTCGCCTCCCGCGTGGTCGAAAAATACGGTATGCCCGCGATACTCATCACCTTTGACGGTTGTCACCGCGGCGAGGAGGATGCCGAGCCGCAGCCGGACGACATAGGCAAGGGCTCGGGCAGAAGCGTAAAGGGTATAAACCTTTGCGACGCGCTCGGCTCCTGCGCCGACATACTGACGCGCTACGGCGGGCACGAGCTTGCCGCGGGGCTGTCGGTCGAGCGCGGCAGGATAGATGAATTCCGCAGACGGATAAACGAATACGCCCGCGCACGTCTTAACGGCGGCGAGGTGCGGCTCACCGTTAACGCCGACTGCGAGGTGAAGGGCAGCGACCTCACGATGGAGCTTGCCGGAGAGCTGCGCGCCTTTGAACCGTGCGGAGTGGCAAATCCCACACCGTCGTTCGTGCTTAAAAACGCGACGGTCATGCGCATATCGGCAATAGGCGCGGGCAAGCACACAAAGCTGACCGTCAATGCCGACGGGAACGTGCTCGGCGCCGTATGGTTCGGTATGCCCGCGGCATCGCTCGATTTTCACGAAAACGATAAGATAGATCTGCTTTTCACGCTTGATATAAACGAATTCCGCGGTATTTCGTCGCTCCAGCTCCTTGTGAGCGACGCACGGCTGTGCGACGACCGCCGCAACGCGATAAATGAGGATCGACGCCGCTTTGACGGGATCAGAAACGGCACCGGGAGCGTCGATGAGAGCATGATACCCACAAGGCGCGATTTTGCACGCGTTTACCGTGCGCTCAACCGCGAGCTTTGCGGCGGGCACGACACCTTCACGGCCTCGACCGCACTGTGGCTGATAAACAGAGATATGCCGAACGACCCGGTGGGATATCTGAAATTCCGCGTCGTTCTTGACATTTTTGACGAGATGGGTATTTTCCGCGTTGACGAACCTACGGCAGACTGCTTCCGCATATGCGCCGTCCCGTCAAGGGGAAAGACCGATCTTGAAGGCTCGCGCCTTCTCCGCCGTCTGCGCGAACGCTGCACCGGCGAAAATAAAACGATATGACAAATCCACCCGAGGACCCGATATACAATGAGCAACACGAACGAAAAAGAAAAAACACTTGCCGCGGACATCAACACCAAGACGGAGAGCGATGCATCCGAGGGCGTAAAGACCGCACCCGCAGCACCCGAGCGCACGCTTCTCGGCGTCGATCCCGACGAGCAGCATGGGCACAGACACACGCAGATACCCGCAGAGGCGGGTCCGGAGCGGCTCTACGGTATTCTTCGCGCCGCCGGAAACGGCAAGAATTACGATATCCCGAAAATCAAAAAGGCATACGAATATGCCGCGCGCATGCACGAGGGACAGTTCCGCGACAGCGGCGAGCCTTATGTCTCGCACCCGCTCGCAGTCGCCGAGATCGTTGCCGGGCTGGGGCTTGACACCGACTCGGTGTGCGCCGCGCTGCTTCACGACACGGTAGAGGACTGCTCGGATAAAACGAGCCTTGAGGATATATCAAAGCAGTTCGGTCCGACCGTTGCCATGCTCGTTGACGGACTTACAAAAATAGTGGCGCTCTCGGTCGAGGACAAGGAAGAGGAGCACATCGAAAACCTGCGCAAGATGCTGCTCGCGATGTCGAAGGATATCCGTGTCATCTTCATCAAGCTCTGCGACCGCCTGCACAATATGCGCACGCTCGGTGCGAAGTCGGAGAAAAAGCAGCGCACGATAGCGCTTGAAACGATGCAGGTCTACGCGCCGCTTGCCCACCGCCTCGGTATGCAGAGGGTCAAGCAGGAGCTTGAAAATCTCGGACTTTTTTATCTTGATCCGATCGGATATGCCGAGGTCAAGGACGATATCGAGAAAAAGTACGGTCAGAACCAGAATTTCATTGAAAATATCCGCGCCACGGTCGATGCCAAGCTGCGCGAATACAATATTGATTTTGTGCTTGAAGGACGCATAAAGACGGTATACAGCATATACCGCAAGATGTACACACAGAACAAGAGCTTTGACGAGATATACGACTTCTACGCGCTGCGCATAATCGTCGGCACCGAGCTTGAGTGCTACACCGTGCTCGGCATAATCCACGAGATGTTCAAATCCATGCCGGGCAGGTTCAAGGACTATATCTCAACGCCTAAGCCAAATATGTACCGCTCGCTGCACACGACGGTCATAGGCAGAGACGGCATACCGTTCGAGGTTCAGATAAGAACGCGCGAGATGCACGAGATAGCCGAATACGGCGTTGCCGCGCACTGGAAATACAAGAGCGGGGAAAAGTCGAAAGCCGATATAGACCACAAGCTCGAATGGATCGCAAGGCTCATCGAGACCGAGGACGGCACGCGCGACCCCGATGAGTTCATGCAGGCGCTCAAGACAGACGTGTTCCATGAGGAGACGTATGTTTTTACGCCGAAGGGCGACGTTATTGCGCTGCCGTACGGCTCGACGGTCATAGATTTCGCCTATGCGATACACTCCGCCGTCGGCAACAAGATGACGGGTGCCAAGATCAACGGCATGATAGTGCCGATAGACCGCGTGCCGCAGAACGGCGAGATAGTTGAGATCATCACCTCGTCCGCCTCAAAGGGACCGAGCCGCGACTGGCTCAAGATCGTAAAGACCAGCGAGGCGCGCACAAAGATACGCCAGTGGTTCAAAAAGGAAAAGCGCGCCGACAATATCGTCGTCGGCCGCGCGGCGCTTGAAAATGAGCTGAAGCGCTACGGACGCTCGTTTACCGACGCGCAGTTCTGCGAGGTGTGTGCTGCCGTAGGCGCCCGCACCGGGTTTGCCTCAAACGACGACCTTTTCAACACCATAGGCTATGGCGGGCTGTCCGTTTCAAAGCTTTCGGTAAAGCTGCGCGACGAATTTGACCGCATCGTCAAGCCGGATGAGACGCCCGCGCCCATCACCGAGGCGGCGCAGGTGCAGGTGGCAAAAGCGCCTAAGAACGTAAAGACCAACAGCGGCGTCGTCGTTGACGGCGAGGTCGGCTGCGAGGTGAAGTTCGCGCGCTGCTGCAACCCTCTGCCGGGCGACCCGATAATAGGCTTTATCACGCAGGGGCACGGCATTTCGATACACAAACGTGACTGCCCCAACGTCATTCAGGGAATGCACAACCTCTACAATGCCGACCGCTGGATACCCGCCGACTGGGAAAAGGGCGCGGGCGAGGCGGGCGCGGGCGTTTACGAGGCTCAGGTGCAGATACACGCATACAACACCATAACTCTTATTGCGGATATAACCAGCGCACTTGCCGAGATGAAGGTGTCTATCCTTCAGATCAACTCGCAGAAGCGGTCGGACGACACGATGCAGATCGGCGTCAAGGTCGCCTGCAAGAACATTGACCATTATAATTCGATCGTGTCGCGGCTGCGTTCGCTTGCCGATGTGATAGACGTGACGCGCGGATTCATCAACTGATCTTCAAGGAGAGACACAATGATCGTGGTATTACAACGCGTTAAGTCGGCAGAGGTCACGGTGAACGGCAGCGTTACCGGAAGCTGCGGGAGAGGGCTTCTCATCCTGCTCGGCGTCGCCGCGGGGGACAGCACCGCAGACGCAGATGCGCTCGCTGCGAAAATTTCGAAGCTGCGCATATTCGAGGACGAAAACGGAAAAATGAACCGCTCGATGCTCGACATCGGCGGCGGCGCTCTTGTCGTTTCAAACTTCACGCTGCTTGCCGATTACCGTCACGGCAACCGACCGAGCTTTACCGGCGCTGCGGCGCCCGACGAGGCAAAAAGACTTTACGGCTATTTTTCGGCGCGGCTCGCCGCGTGCGGCATCGCCGTCGGCAACGGCATATTCGGAGCCGATATGCAGGTGAGCCTCTGCAACGACGGTCCCGTCACTCTTACACTTGACAGCAGGGTGCTGCTCGGAAAGGCAGGTATCTGACAATGATAATCCATCTCGACGGAGACCTGAACAGATATTACGTTCAGACTCTTTGCATGATATTCTTTCCCGGCGAAAAATTCTCTGACACCGAGGAGCCGTCGCCCGACAAACCCGAGCTGTGGGTAAAGCTCGTCCGCGCCGAGGGCGGATATTCAGCCTCGGCACGCGCCATGCTCGGCGAGCGATCGTTTGAGGCGGAGAGGACGCAGGCAAAAGAGGACGGCATGACCGACGAGCGCTGCGCGAAGCTTGCGGTCGGCGGCGCCGTCATAGGTGCGCTCGGTTCGCTGCTCGAATACCGCCCGTCATGGGGAATGCTCACCGGTGTGCGTCCGTCAAAGGTCGCGACAGAGATGCTTCTCGGCGGCATGAGCAAGACCCGTGTCAAGAAAATGCTCACGAGCCGCTATATGGCATTCCCGAAAAAGGCGGCGCTTGCCACCGAGGTCGCGCTCAACGAGCAGAAGATAATCGGCTCGCCCGCCCCGCAGGACTGCTCGGTCTACATATCTATACCGTTTTGCCCGACGCGCTGCGCGTATTGCTCTTTCGTTTCGTATACGTCGCAGCGGTTGCTTTCGCTGATACCCGAGTACGTTGAAAGACTGTGCTGCGATATCCGCGCTGTGACCGGCGCCGCAAAAAGGCTGGGGCTGAGAGTAAAGACGGTCTATGTCGGCGGCGGAACGCCGTCGATACTCACGCCCGAGCAGATAGGCACGCTTCTTTCGGCTGTGGCTGAGAATATAGATATCGGCTCGCTTGAGGAGCTGACGTTCGAAGCCGGCAGACCCGACACCATAACTCCCGAAAAGCTGAATGTTGCGGCAGCCTGCGGCGTGACGCGCATAAGCGTGAACCCTCAGTCGCTCTGCCCCGAGGTGCTCTCGGGCGTCGGGCGTTCGCACACCGTCGAGGATTTTCTGCGTGCATATTCGGATGCCCGCGCATCGGGGATCCCGTGCGTTAACACCGATCTTATCGCGGGGCTGCCGGGCGACACCTTCACGCGCTTTTCGGCGACGATGGACGGCATACTGGCTCTTCGCCCCGAAAACATAACCGTGCACACCTTCTGCGTGAAAAAGGCTGCCGATCTGCGCCAGACCTCCGGTATTTATTCGATACGCGGCGGCGACGTGGGCAAATGCGTCGATTATTCGCAGATAAAGGCGCAGCAGGCGGGGTACAGCCCTTATTATATGTACCGCCAGAAAAACACCGTCGGAAATTTTGAAAATGTCGGCTTTGCCCTTGACGGCACCGAGGGACGCTACAATATATACATGATGGAGGAGGTCCACACCATTCTCGCGGTGGGGGCTGGCGCCGTGACGAAGCTTGTGCGGCTCCACCCCGCCGACGGCTCGCGCCCGGTCATTCGCAGGCTCTTCAACCCGAAATATCCGTTTGAATATCTGCGTGAAAACAAATGCGCCGAGCTGTGCCGCGGTATAGAGGACTTCTTTATCGAATATCCTTTCTGATACAGCCCGCGTGCGGCGGAAAGTTGACCGTTCTGCGCTCATATAATTTCATGTAATACAGGAGGAAGATCCAGTGAGCGTAAACGAATCGGGCGCTGCCGCCGTAAGAAAAAAAGCCGAAAAAAGATATGTCGGCGGGATGCTGATACTCTCGGTGTCCACGCTGATATGCAAGGTAATAGGTCTGCTCTTCAAGATCCCGATGCTGGGGCTTATCGGGATAGAGGGCATGGCGTATTTTTCGTCCGCATACCACATTTATATACTGCTTCTCACGTTTTCGACATCCGGGCTGCCCGTAGCGCTGTCAATGATGACGGCGAAAAGCTCGGCACGGGGCGACCGCGCGGAGGTCGGGCGCATATTCGGCGTGTCGCTGCGCCTGCTTTTGCCGCTCGGCGCGGCCGGCAGCGCGATACTTTATTTCTGTGCGGGTATTTTTTCGGAGTGGATAAGCATTCCGGGAGCCGAGCCCGCAATAAAGGCGATCTCGCCCACGCTTTTCTTCATCTGCGTGTCGAGCGCCGTGCGCGGATATTTTCAGGGGCATGAGATAATGCTGCCGACCGCGGTGTCTCAGCTCATCGAGTCGGTGTCAAAGCTCGTGCTGGGCATGGGGCTTGCCTATGCCGCGATATCGCGCGGAGCGGACCCGTCCGACACGGCTGCCGCGGCAATAGCGGGGCTTACCGTCGGCGTTGCCGCGGGCGCGCTCTATCTTACGGTGAGAAAGCTGAGCTTTCCGTATACAAAGACCGCGCGCGGGCTTTACACCGCAGCGTCGTCTTATACGCCGCGCCGCCGCATAGCTGCCGAAATGATAAAGATCGCACTGCCGGTCACTGTCAGCGCATCGGTCACGAGTATTGCGGGTCTTGCCGACACCGCTATCATCACGGGCAGGCTCGTGTCGTCCGGCTGGGCGTATGACACCGCTCTCGCACTTTACAGCGGATACGCAAACCTTGCCGTGCCGCTTTTCAATCTGCCGGTGGCGTTGATAACGCCGGTGGCTATGTCGCTCGTTCCCGCTCTTTCGGCTGCGGTCGCGGCGGGAGAGCCGGGCACCGCGGCCGCGGTAAAACGCACGGCGTTCAGGATAACGCTCGGCGCTGCGGTGCCGGCGTCTCTCGGGCTTGCGGTATTTGCGCGCCCGGTACTTGAGCTGATATATCCGTCGCAGGCATCCGCCGTCGCCTCGTCGGCGCCGCTTCTGTCGGTGCTTGCGTCGTCGGTCGTCTTTTCCTGCCTTATCACCGTCACAAATGCGGTGCTTCAGGCTTGGGAGCATCTCTCGCTGCCGATAATATCCATCGCGGCGGGAACTGCGGTAAAGGTCGCGTCGGAATATCTTCTCGTCGGCTCGCCGCTCGGAATCTACGGCGCACCCGTCAGCACGGTTCTCTGCGGCGTGACCGTAATGCTCGTAAACCTTGCATTCGTCCGCAGATACACTCCGGCGGCGGGGAGCGGGACTGTCCGTCAGCTTCTGCGCACTGCAGCGTCGTCTGCCGTTGCGGTCGGTACGGCTGCGGGGCTTTATGCCCTGCTTATCCGCGTCGGTGCGGGAAATGCCGTCGCGCTGATCGCGGCGATAGCCGCCGCGGTGCTGATATATGTCTGCGCGGCGCTGAGATCGCGTGCCGTGACAGCCGCCGACATCGAAATACTGCCCGGCGGCGAAAAGATAGCGCGTTTTCTCGGCAAAACAGGAATGTTCGGCACTGTAAGATCGGAAAAACAAATAAGGGGAATAAATAAAAATGACGCAGAAAGAAATGATAGCATACATCGCCGGTAAAAAGCCGGGGACATACACATTTGAAGACCTCTGCACGATACACCGCGTGCTGCGCGGCGAGGGCGGCTGCCCGTGGGACCGCGAGCAGACGCACGAGAGCATACGTTCGTCGTTCATAGAGGAGACATACGAGGTCATTGAGGCGATCGACAACAAGGATCCTAAGCTCATGCGCGAGGAATTGGGCGACGTGCTCCTTCAGGTCGTGTTTCATGCGCAGATAGCCGCCGAGGACGGCGAATTCGATATAAACGATGTCGCCAACGACATATGTGAAAAGCTCGTACACCGTCACCCGCACGTTTTCGGCAATGTGAAAGCCGACACCCCGGATGAGGTGATAAAGAACTGGGATGCCATAAAGAGCGAGGAGAAGCACCGCGACACCCTCACGTCAAAGCTGCGCGCCGTTCCGCCCGCTCTCCCCGCGCTCATGCGCGCGCAGAAGGTGGGGAAAAAGGCGTCGTTCTTCGACTTCGACACCGCAGATGCCGTGATCGACAAGCTGCACGAGGAGACCGCCGAGGTCGCAGAAGCGGCAAAGTCCGGTGATCCCGCAGCGATGGAGGAGGAGATAGGCGATCTGCTCCTTACCGTCACGAGCCTTGCGCGCAAGTTGGGCGTTGACAGCGAAAAGGCGCTCGGCAAGGCGGTAAACAAATTCATCGACCGCTTCGAGCGCGTCGAAAAAGAGGCTGCCAAAGAGGGCAGGCGCCCGGACGAGATGACTATGCCCGAGCTTGACGCGATATGGGATCGCATCAAGCACGAAAAATGTGAATAATTTGTAAATTCGGCTCACGCCGCAGCAGCGGTATTGAAAGTGCGCCCGAAAGGAAGTATAATTTAATAATGAGACTTGATAAATATCTCAAGGTCTCCCGCGTGATAAAAAGACGCACCGTTGCGAACGATGCGTGCGACGCGGGGCATATATCGGTAAACGGAAAGGTCGCAAAGGCGTCTTACGACGTTAAGGAGGGCGACGAGGTAACGGTGTCCTTCGGTCAGCGTCAGCTCGTTTTCCGTGTCCTCAATGTGCGCGAACACGTTGGCAAGGCAGACGCCTCCGATATGTACGAAATAATCAGCCAATAACGCAACATAAAAAGAAAATCCCGCGCATATGCTTTTCTTGAGCGCTGCAGGCGCTTCAATGTCATATGCGGGAGGACAGTCTGTGAATAACGGAATGGGATATCAGGGCAGCGGTGAAAGCCCGCGGGACGCCGAAAAGGGAAAAAAGGCGACGCACGAATTTTCGGTGCGTGACCGCAAGACGATGCTCATCTCCGGGGTCAGCGAGATAATAAGCTTTGACGAAAACAGCGTTGTCGCCGAGACCTCATGCGGAGAAATGACGGTCGAGGGTACCGGGCTTCATATCGGAGCGCTTGACACAGACCGTGGGTTTCTTTCGCTTGACGGAGAAATAAGCGGTATATATTATCTTGAGGACCAAAGCCCCGTCACTGTCAACGGACGGAAAAAGCGCGGGCTTTTCGGTCGCTGAGCGGCAGGCGATCATGGAGGTCATGGAGATCTCCCCGCGCACGCAGGCACTCATGCTGCTGCTTTCTGCGGCTGTCGGCGCTGCGGCGGGACTTGTTTTTGACCTTATCACTGTTTTTTATCGTTCGATGGGAGGCGGCGGCACGCCGCGGTACTACGAAAAGGCACTTCCTCTCATAGGCGTCGTCGGAAGGACGGGCAGGGTGCACCGTGCGGTGATGTCGGTGCTGCTCGGAGCTGCCGATGTGCTGTTCCCGGTCGCATGGGTGATCGCCGAGATGTGCGTGTTCTATGCCGTTGACGACGGGATATTCCGTCTTTCGGGATTGCTTGCGGGCTTTTCGGGCTTTTATATCTGGCGCAAGACGGTCGGCGTGCCATTTCGGGCGTGCGGCAGCTTTATCGTTTATGTTTTGCGCGCGGCGGTGTCATATATCTGTTTTCCGGTCGTGTTTGCGGTGCGCATGACGGCGTGCGGCTTCGGACGTGCGGCATCGGCGATATCGCGCACCGTTGCGGAAAGAAGGATCGCGCGCTATGACGTGCGAGCCCGCGCCGGGCTTTTGCAGCTTGCAGGCGAAGGCTTTGCGGCGTCGGGTGAACTTGCGGTCAACCGGAGCAAAGCTCCGCAAAACAATATTTTGCAAAATAAGATCGTAAATAAAGAAAAGGAAGTCGGTAAAAATGAACGAAAGCGGAAGATTTTACGGGAAGGTGACGCTCGGTAAGGCGGGGTTCTTTGTAAAGATCGCGCTTTTTGCCGTGGTCGTGTGCCTGCTTGTCACTTCATTCGGCATGCTTATAAAATACAACCGCCTTGTCGGCGAGCAGAAAAAGCTTGAGGCGGGCATAGAAAAAGCAGAGGTTCGCGCAGCCGAGCTGAAATACGAGCTTGACGCGCCGATGGATAAGGAATACATCATGCGCGTTGCACGCAAAAAGCTCGGGCTGGTGCTTCCCGAGGAGATAATTTATTATACCGATATAAACAAATAAACCGCAAATAAAGTATCCCCGCCGCGCACAGCGCGGCGGGGATACTTTATTTTATGAGCCGAGTATGACGTCGGCGCTCATTTCGCTGCCCGAGCGGATAAACACTATCGTCACCGTGTCTCCCTCCTTGTGCCGGGCCACGACAGCTCTGACGTCGTCGATGGATGTGGTAGCCGTGCCGTCGATGGAGATTATTATATCTCCCGTGCGCAGCTTTGAGGCGATGTCGTATTTCGTGTCGGTGAATTCGACCACCACGATGCCGTCGGCAGGTGCGGACTTTACCGTTTTCTTTCTGCCGTTTTCATAGTAGCTGAATTCCTCGCCCTTTGTCACAGCCGAGCCGGATACGCCGAGTCGCGCTGCCTTTGACGCAACGTCGCCGTCGTCGCCCGACTTGCCCGCGATGATATCGTCGCATATCTTCATTGCGCCGTTTATCGGGATGGCAAAGCCGATGCCTTCATATTCGGTGCCGAGGATCTTGTAGGTGTTTATGCCTATGACCTGTCCATCGCCGTTGATGAGAGGACCGCCCGAGTTGCCGGGGTTTATCTGGGTGCTCGTCTGGATCAGCGTCATCGTCTTCTGAAGCAGCCCGTCGGTATCGTGAAACTTCACGTCCCGCCTTACCGCCGACACAACGCCGGTCGTTACGGTCCCGGCATATTCGAGCCCGCCCGGCGTGCCGATAGCCACCGTCGGCTCGCCGACGACAAGTGCATCCGAGTCGCCGAATTCCGCCGCGGGGAGCTCACCGGCGTCTACTTTTATAACGGCGATATCCGAAAGCTCGTTGCCGCCGATGTATTTTGCGGTGTGCGTCGTGCCGTCCCGCATCACCACCTCGATCGAGACATGGCTCTCAACGACGTGGTAGTTCGTTATGATATACCCGTCGTTGCTCTTTATTATGCCGGTGCCGACGCCGGAGCCGTCTGTCCTGCGTACCGATATCGCAACGACGGATGGGCTCACCTTGTCGTTTATCTCGGATACCGACAGCTTGCCGCTGCTCACGCCGTCGTGAACGTAAATGTGACGTTCGACCACCACAGTGTCTTCCGGCGGAGCGACCGTGCCGTCGCCCGTCGTGCCGCCAGCGGGCAGACGCGGAGCGGTCACGGCAACGACGATGAGAAGGGCAAAGCATATGAGAAATGCCGATGTCATTACCGCGGCGTATACCACGGCGCCGCGTCGCGCCGTGCTGCGGCGCGTTTTTTCGGCGCGTGCCGCTTCGGAGGCAAAGCTCCACCTGTATTCACCGGCGTTTCCCGGTGCCGCTTCGGGAATGCCCGCGGGCGGCAGTATGTCGGCGCCGCGGGTGTTCTCCGTCGTGCCGGCATCGGCGGCGGGGGAAGCCTCACGCGCATCTTCCGCTTCCGGCGCGGAGTTTGCGTCGGGAGAGCTATCAGCATTTTCGGCGTCCGCCGCAGTGCCGTCGTTTTTTATCAGTTCGTTTTCTTCTTTTTCAGACATTTCCGTCACCGGTCCGTTTTTGCTGCGCGCCGTGCTTTTCGGGTGCCTGAGCGCGCGGTAGCGTGAATACGAATTCACAGTTTTTGCCCGGCTCGCTCTTGAGAGTAATATCCTCGCCGTGAGCCTTTATTATCGTTTTTGCTATGAACATACCGAGACCGACGCCGGTCTTATCCTTGCCGCGGCTGCGGTCGCTCTTGTAGAAGCGTTCGAAGATGTAGGGCTGATCCTCGAGCGGGATGCCCTCGCCCTCGTTGAACACGCTTATGCGCACCTTTTTGTTTTCGGCGTACTTCACGCTTATCCTGAGGCAGCCGCCGTCGTAGGAGAACTTTATGGCGTTGTCGCAGATGTTGTACATGATCTGGTATATCGCGTCGTGGTCGCCGTTCACATACATATTGTCGTCGTCAATGTCGAATTCGACGTCAAGGTGCTTGCCGTCTATCCGCTGCTCGCAGGATATGAGCACCTGACGCGCCATTTCGCAGATATCGAACGGAGCCATAACGAATTTGCGGTCGCCCGCCTGAATGCGCGATATATCGAGCAGCGTTGCCACGAGCCTCGACAGGCGCTGCACCTCGTCGCGTATCACACGCAGATAGT
Source organism: uncultured Anaerotruncus sp. (assembly GCA_905210995.1). GTDB lineage: Bacteria > Bacillota > Clostridia > Oscillospirales > CAG-272 > CAG-390. The sequence continues at coordinate 14,049 of CAJLZE010000017.1, read as the reverse complement.
GCTCGTGCTTTTCGGGCGGTATTGCGCCCGAAAGGATGCAGTCGATAAAGCCCGAGATCGTCGTCATCGGCGTGCGCATATCGTGCGAGACGCTTGACATGAAGTTGTTGCGCATATCGTCAAGCGCGGCAAGCGATTTTGCCATGTTGTTGAAGGCGCGCGCAAGCTCTGTTACCTCGTCGTTGCCGACCACCGGAACGCGGACGTTGAAGTTGCCCTCGGCAAAGCTTTTTGCGGCACGGCTCATCTCTTTCAGAGGTCTTGTAACGCGGTCGGTGATGAAATAGACCGCAATAAGCGCCGCGAGCATGACCCAAAGGCTTGCAAGTATGATAGTGCGCGTCGCCACCGTGCTGAGCCCGCCGTCAAACGACACATGAGCGCAGGCAAAGACCGTTCCGCAGATATAGTTGCCGTCAAGGTAGACGGGTGAGGTGTATATCAGGCTGCGCTCGTCTATAATGCCCTCTATGCGTTCGAGATCCTCAATGCCCACGCCGCTGTTCACATCGTTCATTATCTGCTTCGGTATCTGCTTGCCCATGAGCGCTCTGAAGGACGTGTTGTCAACGGCGATTATCCAGCCGTCGTTGTTTACGATGAACAGTGTGATCTCATCGGTGTTCGCAAGCGCGATGGCATCGAGAAAAGCCGACGTTTCGCTTTGATATGTGCCGCAGTAGGCGGAAAGATCCGATATGTCGACGAGCGATCTCTGGGATTCGAGATACTTTGACACGGCTGAGGCGGCTGATTGCGCCGACGTTGCCTCAACGGACATGGTGTAGCTGTTCACCATGCTCCCCACTATTGCCGTCAGCACGGTGAAACTTATGAGAATGATAAGCATAAAGGCAAAAATATACTTTGCAAATACGCTTCTGAACATGAGATGCCTCCCCGCAATGGTGTCCTGCGATTAAATCAAAAGGGGACTGTAAAAATCGTCGGGATTTTTTACAGCCCCCATGAGTCCGCAACCGGTTTCAGGCTGAAAAAGATCAGTTGCCGATCACTTCGAATTTATAACCGACGCCCCATACGGTCTTGAGCGTCCACTTGTCCGAAACACCGTCGAGCTTCTCGCGCAGTCTCTTGACGTGAACGTCAACGGTGCGGGAGTCGCCGAGGTAATCAAAGCCCCATACCTTGTCGAGAAGCTGGTCGCGCGTAAAGACGCGGTTGTAGTTCGAGGCAAGGAAGTAGAGCAGCTCAAGCTCCTTGGGAGGAATGTCTATGGACTTGCCCTTCAGCTTGAGTTCGTATTTCTGCTTGCTTATTTCAATGTTTTCAAACTTGATGACCTCGCTGTCGCCCGGCTCCTCGTGGGAGTTGCAGCGGCGAAGCACAGCCTTTATGCGGGCGAAGAGCTCGTTCATGTCAAAGGGCTTGACGATAAAATCGTCGGCGCCGAGCTCAAGGCACACGACCTTGTCGACAACGTCGCCCTTGGCGGTTATCATGATTATCGGTTTCGACGAGAACTTGCGTATCTCGGTGCAAACGTCTCTGCCGCTCTTTCCGGGCAGCATTATGTCGAGAAGCATGATATCGGGCTCATATTTTTTGAATGTGTCGATGGCTTCGTATCCGTCGGCGGCGGTCCTTACTTCGTATCCTTCATTTTCGAGGCTTTGCTTAAGCAAGTCCCGGATGTTGCTGTCGTCATCTACGACAAGAATTTTTGTGTAATTCATTTGTGACCTCCTCGTGATCTTCTTGGCGTTTTTATTGTCCTGCGGTCTTTAAGGCAGATAAAACCGAAAGCCCTGCGGCTGCGGTCTCTCCCGCTTCAGACCCGATATATCCGTCAGCCCATATACTGGTACGATTCAATTATATATTGGCTGTAAGTGTTTTGTGTGACGGTTATATGAATTTTTGCGGCAGATATTAACTGTCGAAACAAACCGTAAAAAAACATATCCGAGCCGCCGCGCGGGGGAATAAATTATTACGAATCTATTATAGCACAAAAACAGCGCTTTGAAAATAGCTTTTGCCGATTTTGTTCACATTTTTCTTGATCTGCGCGTTTTAATGCCGAAATTACTTGAAAATTCGCTCGAAATGGTATATAATTAGCATCGGAAATAATGACAGAGGTGTCCCCGCGCCCCGCGGCACACCCGTTTATACTCACACGGAGGCTTATCAGGCATTATGAAACTCGGAATCGTAGGACTGCCGAATGTCGGCAAAAGCACGCTTTTCAATGCGCTCACGAGCGCGGGAGCAGATTCGGCAAACTATCCCTTCTGCACGATAGAACCCAATGTCGGCGTCGTTCCGGTGCCGGACCCGCGTCTTGACGCGCTGGCAAAGATGTATTCGCCGGAAAAATACACTCCGGCGACGGTCGAATTCTTCGACATCGCGGGTCTTGTCCGCGGTGCGTCGCAGGGAGAGGGGCTCGGCAACAAGTTCCTTTCTCACATCCGCGAGTGCGACGCGATACTTCACGTCGTCCGCTGCTTTGAGGATCCCAACATCATTCATGTTGACGGCAGTGTCGATCCCGTGCGCGACGTTGAGACGATAAACTATGAGCTGATCCTCTCCGACCTTGAGATCGTTGAGCGCAAGCTCGAAAGGCTGCGCAAAAATGCGCGCAACGACAAGTCGCTTGCGGCAGAGCTCGACTTTTTCGAGCGCCTTGACCGCTGGCTCGGCGACGGCAAAGCCGCGCGCGGCATGGACATCACCGCCGACGAGGTCGAAATGCTTCAGGATGCTCCGCTGCTTTCGCTGAAGCCCGTGATCTACGTTGCAAACGTGGGCGAGGATGATGCGGGCGGCGAACCGAAGGACAATCCGCATTACAATGCGCTGAAGAAGTATGCCGAGGGCGAGCACGCGGGCTGCTGCGCCGTGTGCGCGGGCATCGAGGCGGAGATCGCCGAGCTCGATCCCGACGAAAAGGCGGCGTTCCTTGACGATCTCGGCATTGCCGAGTCGGGGCTTGACCGTCTTATCCGCGCGAGCTACGAGCTGCTCGGGCTGATATCCTTCCTCACCGCGGGACCCAAGGAGGTGCGCGCGTGGACGATAAAGAAGGGAACAAAAGCGCCCGCCGCCGCCGGAAAGATACACAGTGACTTTGAGCGCGGATTTATCCGTGCCGAGATCGTGTCGTTTGACGATCTCATGCGCTGCGGCTCGATGCTTGCCGCAAAGGAAGCGGGGCTTATCCGCAGCGAGGGCAAGGATTATGTAATGCAGGACGGCGACGTTACCGTGTTCAGATTCAATGTCTGACACTCGAGCCCGACCGAAAATAAAAATGAGCTTCCGCGGTGCGGAAGCTCATTTTTTATGCCGGAAAGCCGCCGTCAACGGGCAGCGCGACCCCGGTGATGAAGGATGCCTCGTCCGAGGCGAGAAAAGCGACGGCGGAGGCGACCTCGTCGGGTCTGCCGAGGCGGCAGAGCGGCGTTTCATCGCAGAGCGCAGCGATATCCTCGGGGGTGAGATGAGAGTTCATGTCGGTGTCTATAACGCCCGGCTCGACGCAGTTGACGGTCACGCCGGAGGGTCCCAGCTCCTTTGCCAGAGCCGACGTCAAGCCGCGCAGACCTGCCTTTGACGCCGAATAGTGTACCTCACAGGAGGCGCCGAGCCTGCCCCATACCGAGCCGATGTTTATCATTCTTCCGAAGCCGCGCCGTATCATTCCGCGGGCTGCGGCACGCGACATATAAAATGCAGATGAGAGATTGGCGTCTATCATCCGCCGCCAACCGGCGTCGTCGATGTCGGTGAAGAGCCTTATGTCGGCAATGCCTGCGCAGTTGACGAGCACGTCGACGTGTCCTATGGCTTCCTCGGCTTCCGCGAATGCGCGTGCCGCGCCGTCGGGTGACGAAACGTCGGCTTTTATAAACACAAGAGCCGCGTCGTTGTCACGGGCGGCTTTTTTTATGTCCGCAAAAAGTGCCGCGGCGGCTGCGTCGTCGGCACGGTAAACGGCGGCAACATCGCAACCGTCGAGCGCAAAGCGGCGGACGCAGGCGGCGCCGATCCCGCGTGTCCCCCCCGTGACAAGAACATTTTTTCTCATGATATCAGCATTCCGCCTTTCCGCCCTGCGGCATTTCTTACTTTATTATTATTATATCACACGCGCCCGGCGGTTTCAAGCGAATATTTATTTTACCCCTCATTTTTGTTTCGGCTTTTGTGAAATAATTTGAAGATTCTATTGACTCATTACCTTGTTTAGTGTATAATACACATGATATTGTCCGCGTGACGGTATCCACTCAAAAGAAAGGCGCCGGTCGGAAAAAACGGACCGGCAAGGATCACAGAATGGGAAAAATGACCTTCATGGGCGCGGGAAGCTCCGTGTTCGCCAAAAATGTTATCGGCGACATGATGATGTGCGAGCATCTTTGTGACTTCGAGATAGCAATGTACGACATTGACCCCGTGCGTCTTGAAGAAAGCTACCGCATAATCCACGCGCTCAACCACAACCTCAATGAGGACAGGGCAAAGATCGTGAAATATTGCGGCGTTGAGAACAGACGCGACGCGCTTCGCGGCGCCGATTTCGTCGTGAACGCGATTCAGGTCGGTCTTTACAAGCCCTGCACTGTTACGGACTTTGAAGTTCCGAAAAAATACGGACTGCGCCAGACGATAGCCGATACGCTCGGCATCGGCGGTATATTCCGCGCGCTGCGCACGATACCCGTGCTTGAGGATTTTGCCGAGGACATCCTCGCTGTCTGCCCGAATGCGCTTTTCCTCAACTACACGAACCCCATGGCTATGCTTGCCGGATATATGGAGCGCTACACGGGCGTCCGCACCGTCGGTCTCTGCCACAGTGTGCAGGTCTGCACTTCCTCGCTCCTCAAAAAGGTCGGTATGGCTGACGAGGTGGCAAGACCTCTTACCGAAAAGATCGCGGGTATCAACCATATGGCATGGCTGCTTGAGATCAGGGATGCCAACGGCGTCGATCTTTATCCCGAGATACGCCGCCGCGCGCTTGAGATACTTGACAACCCGCCCGATGATTTCAAGGATCTTGTGAGATTCGAATACATACGCCGTCTCGGTTATTATGTGACCGAATCGAGCGAGCATAACGCGGAGTACAATCCCTTCTTCATCAAGAGCCGGTACCCCGAGCTCATCGAAAGATACCGCATACCGCTTGACGAGTATCCCCGCCGCTGCGAAAAGCATGAGGAGCAGTGGGCAAAGGCGCGTGCGACCATGGAGGCAGACTTCACCCACAAGCGCTCGAACGAGTATGCCTCGCGCATTATGGAATCGGTCGTTACCGACAAGCCCTACCGCATCGGCGGCAACGTGATAAACACCGGGCTCATCGACAACCTTCCCGCCGAGGCGTGCGTTGAGGTGCCCTGCCTTGTCGGCAGAGCCGGCATTCAGCCGACGCACGTAGGACGTCTGCCCGAACAGCTCGCAGCCATGAACCGCACCAACATCAACGTGCAGCTCCTCACCATCGAGGCAGCCGTTACAAAGAAGAAAGAGACCATCTACCAGGCGGCAATGATGGATCCTCACACCGCAGCCGAGCTGTCCATCGACGATATCGTATCGCTCTGCGACGATCTCATCGAGGCTCACAAGGGCTGGCTCCCCGAATATCACTGAGAAAATACAGAGACCCGCCCCGCCCGCAGGTGCGGGCGGGTTCTGCTGCCGCAAGGCAAGAATAAATAATTAAACCGGAGGTAATTCATGAAAAAGTCAATCAGAATCATGTCGATGCTGCTCATGCTCCTGATGCTTGTCACTACCGTTTCGCTCGTCTCCTGCTCAAATAAAACCGACGACGGTGAGACCACGACGACCGCGGCAGGCGTTGACGATCAGACCACCGCGAAACCCGAGAGCAAGTATGATATCGGCGACAATATCCCCGAAACCCTGAAATACGGCGGCGAGACCATTCCGATCGTCAGCCGCTCCAACAAGTGGGTCGTTGATGAGGTGACCGTTGAAAACAACGACGGCGGTCTTATCAATTCCGCTGTTGTAAAACGCAACAAGATCGTCGAAGAAAGACTCGGCGTGAAGATCGAAAACACCCTTGTTGACGGAAACAACTATGCTATTTCGGATCTTATCCGAAATCAGGCTCAGACCGATCATCTGTACGATATCTTTGTAAACAGTGTTTACTCAACGATAATGTACACTGCCGAGAACCATTTTGCCAATCTCAAGGAGCTCCAGTATCTCGACCTCAGCCGTCCTTACTGGTCTCAGGGCTTCAATGAGGCAGCATCCATCGGCGACAAGCAGTATTTTGTCACCGGTGCCGCATCGCTCTCGACATACCGCTTTATATTCGTTACATTCTTCAACTCGGATATGTTCAAGACGATCCCCGAGATCCCGAGTCTTTACGATACCGTAAACGCTCATCAGTGGACCATCGACTATCAGATGGAGATCGCGTCAAAGTTCTGGAAGGACATGGACGACAATCCCCTTACCAGTGAAGGAGACATCTGCGGACTCGTTTCAAACGCCAACGAGATCAGCGTTGACCCCTACTGGAGCGCGTTCAAGCTCCCGATCCTGACAAAGGACGCCGACAACTACCTTGTCTACTCCCTTGACATTGAAAGAACGGTTTCCGCCGTCGAAAAGATGCAGCAGCTGTTCTGGAATACCGACGGTGTGTGCAGCATACCCCATATGACCGGAGACGGCGAGCAGGAAGTCATTGCAAAGAAGTTCTCCGAGAACACCGCGGCAATGTGCACCCTACGCATTATCGAGACCGAGGGCGAGTACCTCCGCGGAATGAAAGAGGTTTACGGCATCGTTCCGATCCCGATGCTCAATGCAGATCAGGATGACTACTGCAGCTACGCTCACGACCAGATGACCGCGTGGGGCATCGCAAACGACACCCCCGAGGATCGCCGCGAGATGCTCGGTGCATTCCTCGAGGCAATGGCATCCGAGAGCTATCGCAATGTTACTCCCGCCTACTATGAGGTCGCTCTCAAGAACAAGTACGCCAAGGATCCCGCCTCCTGGCAGATGCTCGATATAGTCACCGAAAAGCTTTATATCGACCCGGGCGTTCTTTACACCAAGCAGATCAACTCCGTACACCAGCAGTTCCGCAAGATCGTCGGCGACAAGCTGGGCGGTGTTTCATCGAGATTCAAAACGCTGGGAGCAGCCACCACAAAATCCGTTGAAAACCTTAACAAAGGGCTGAAGGCTCTCCAGTAACCTAAATCGAATATTTCGGGAGGATGCACCGGTCCCGACCGGATTTGCTCCCGATATCCCATGGGGCTGCCGCGCAAAAGCGCGGCAGCCGTTTTTTGTGTCCCGGTGCAGAGCGGAAGGCGCTGTGCCGCCCACGTGAAGCGGTCGGGCAGGGAGGAGAAACATCCGCGCCGGCTAACATCCGATGGGGGAAAACCTGCGGTTGCGCGATGATGGAACGGTGAAGGATACGCGTTGTGACGCCACGCGGGAGAGACGCACGTGACCGGATGCAGGCGGTGCTGCGCGGGCAGATCCGTTGACGCGGTATGGGCGAATAAAGCACGTGTGCTGATTTTAAAAGACGGCGAACGTACGGCTGATGCAGTTGTATCAAAGATGTTACGCAGAGGCTCAGGACTTGCGCCGAGCCCTTGCGTACGGCATACGAATGCGCGGCGTGAGCTCGTGCCCGGGCAGGATATAAGACGCAGTGTCCCGCTTTTGCGAGTGCAGAGACTTCTGCCGACATATCCGGAACGGTGACGGAATGCCGTGCCGTGCTGCGCTCTCTGTCATGCGCGGTACGACGAATAAGAATATCATTGCGGCAATGCGTTCGGAGCGCGCAAACGTGCGTGGGGCGCTTCTCGTCCGACGTTTTTTGGGTCGATATTTCAAATAAATCGTGCATATTATTATGATATATATCTAAATAAGACGATTATCATATAAAAATGCACGATAAAAGTCGAATTATGTCGAAAAATGAGAGCCCGAATACCGTGGTGATGTCTGTCGCCGCAGCATTCGGACTCGTGTTTTCGGTTGTCGATATGAGTGATATTTTCGCTTGACACGCAATGCTCGCCTGTATATCGGGAGGCGCATCAGATGAGCAGTATCAGCAAAAGACAGATAAGCAGCTCGTTGTCCCTGTGTTCTCCGCTGAAGAAAACGAGCGCCATAACGCCGAGCAGAAGCAGCTCCTCGGTGCCGATGCTTATATTCATAAATCCCGGGGCGCCGCAGCCGGGCTTCGCTTCGGGTGCCCGGTCGCTACACCCGCATTCAGGCACTGCGGGCATCCCGTGTCCGTCCCCGCACGGGCGTTCGCGGCAGCCGCACCCCGCGTCACCGTCATCCGCTCTTTCCGGTCCCGCTTTGCGGGCGGTATCGGTTTCGCACATTTGCCGGTCACCGCACCCGGAGGTTGCACAGCCCCTATCCTCGGCAGACTGCGCACCGCTGCCGCCGTTACCTCGCGGCTGCTCAGATGGCGTTCCGTCCTGCTTTATAAATGCGTTCCCGCTGTAATTCTCGGGCAGTATAATGCCCGGCGGCACCCTTTTATCGCCGTTTTTTGAGTACATGATACGACGCTCCTTTCCTCGCGGCTCTCATGTCGTGCGCCTTGGCTCATTAGTGCGGATCACGGCTTTCCCACCGTTTTCAGTGCGTCGCCGAGGCGTTCGATGCCGAGCATGCAGTCTATCGTTTCGCACCTGTGCTTGTTGAGATACGGCTTCAGCGCCGAAAGCAACGCGCACCTCCTACGGCGCTCCTCGTCGTTCCCCGGACGCTGCACACGGTGATCGCTGCCCGTGCCTCCGCCGAGCATTGATGAAAGCAGCGAGAGCGTCCGAAGATCCGGCTGATCGCCGCCTGCGTGCGGCGTTTTCTTTTCTTCCGCTTCGCTCTGTTCTTTCCCCTCTGCAGACGTGCTGCCGTCGCCGCTTTTCATTCCGGCAACGGCTGCGTTCACGGTCGCCATCAGCCCCGGGTCCGACATCAGCTTTGATATCACGCTCTCCAGTCCGCCGACACCTTCGCCCGCCATATGTATCACCTCACTCTCATCTGCGCTGCCGCCGTCATTTTTTGCTTCCGCCGAGGAACTCTCCCATTACCGCTTCAAGCTCCTCGTCGCTTGCGCTGTCCACCGCGCGGCGCATGGCAGCCAGCGACTCGGCGCTCAGGTCGGCTCCCGAAATATCAACTCCCGCCTGCGACGCGATGCGGCCGATGAGCAGCCTCAACTGCGCGTCGTCCATTGCAAGCAACTGCCTCAGTATGCTGCGGTCGGGTCTCATTGAAATACCCCCCCTTCTCTTCGGTTCTTCATGAACAGTATATGCCGTGCAGCCGCGAGGGTTACAGGCAATGCCGTTCGGGCGGCGCATACGGCTCCCTTTGCTTTAATAAAAATAAATAAAGAATTAATTAACACAAAAAATTAATTCAAACGGTAGACAAACAGAAGCCGAAATGATATAATAAAATGATGAACTGCTGTGTTGATCCCGCACGGGCGTACAGTGCCCGACGGTGTTGTGAAAAAGCACGCTGCCGACGGCGGCGCGGCATACTCACGGTCTTCGCCGCAGATTGCCAAGAAAGGCGTATATTTTCATGAGGCATGTGTTTATACTGAATCCCGCTGCCGGTAAGGGCGACGAGATCGCTCCGCTTCGTTCAAAGTTGGAATCCGAGTGCAAAAGACTGGGAGCGGACTACTTTATATACATAACGCAGGCTCCGGGCGACGCCACGGAGTTTATTCTGCGCGAGTGCGCCGAGGGGGGCATGTTTTACGGCGAGAAGTGCCGTTTTTATGCCTGCGGCGGCGACGGGACGATATCCGAGGTGCTTGACGGCGCGGCACGCATAGACGGTGCCGAGGTCGGCGTGATACCGATAGGCACGGGCAACGACTTCTGCCGCAGTTGCACGCCCGCAGAGCTTTATTTTGATATCGAAGCACAGATAAACGGCACCGCAATGCCGATCGACGCCGTGAAATACAACGGGAAATATTCCGCCAACATGATAAATATCGGCTTCGACTGCGAGGTCGTGAAGGAGGCTGCACGCATCAAGCGCAAGCCGTGGGTGCCTGGCGGTCTGGCATACATCTTCGCGTTGGTGAAAACGCTGATACGCAAGCCGGGTGCGGCGTTTACGCTGAGCGTTGACGGCGGCAAGCCCGAGCATTACAGTCTTCTCCTCTGCGCCGTGGCAAACGGACCCTACTGCGGCGGCGGCTTTGATGCGCTGCCGATGGCGGAGCTGTCGGACGGCAAGGTGAATATTATAAAGGTAAAGAACGTCACGCGACTGAAATTCCTTACCGTGGTCAAATACTATAAGGACGGAACGCTGCCCGACAGAAAAACGGCTGACACGCTCTGCGAATATGTGAGCTGCCGCCACGCCGTGTTTGAGTTCGACAAAACGCAGGCGGTCTGCGTTGACGGCGAGATACACGAGCTCGACCGACTTGAAATAGACGTTGAGCCGGGCAGATTCCTCTTTTCCGCACCGCGCGGAGCCATTATGGGCAGCGCGCTCGACGGCGCTGCGGAGCTGAGAGCCGGCGTGTGACGCTGCGCCGCAAAATGAAAGAAAGATGAAGCTCATCGTATTTTCCGATTCTCACGGCAGGACTGCGCTCATGCAGCGCGCTGCCGAGACGCATTTCAGTGACCCCGATACCGCGGGCATAGTCCATCTCGGCGACGGTCTTGCGGATCTTTCGCGCATCGACACGAACGGGCTCCCCGTCTGGCGCGTACGCGGAAATTATGAGGATTATCTGCACCCCGTCGCCTCCGAGAGCGGCGGCATCCCGCGCGAGCTTATGTTTGAGGTCGGCGGGTATAAGATACTCATCATGCACGGTCACAGATTCGGCGTCAAGGAGGGCTGGGAGCGTGCCGCGGCATATGCCGCCGATATGCACGCAGACCTTCTTATGTTCGGGCATACACACGTCATGTTCGAAAAATATCTTCCCACGGGAACGTCGCTCGGCTACAGGGCGGTCGGCAAGCCGCTCTGCGTTTTCAATCCCGGCAGCGTCGGCACGGGGCTCTACCCCAGCTACGGCGTGGTCGATCTAAGACCCGACGGGATAATCATGTCGCACGCCTGCGGCGGCACGGTCAGATGAAAAAACAAAAAGAGCCGCCGCGCTTTGCGCGGCAGCTCCGTGAATGCCCCGAATGCATTCTTTTCGATCGGATCAGCCGATAACGGCTGCATCCTCCTCGGTCTTTTCTGTATCGGCAGTCTCGCTTTCGGCTTTTTCGGCTTCGACGGCTGCGTGATAGGCGCCGAGCACGGCGTTCTCAAGCTTGCTTCTGAACTGAGCGTTGATGGGGTGAACGATGTCACGGTAGGTCTCGTCGGGATTCTTGCGGCTGGGCATAACAATAAAATATCTGTCGCGCGCATTGATGACCTTGACGTCGTGAAGCGCAAGCTCGTTGTCAAATGTGACAGATACGATCGCCTTCATCGGACCGTCGTCGAACAGCTTTCTAACCTTAATGTCAGTAATTTCCATGGTTTGAATTCCTTTCGTATGTCTTGATTGACCCGACCGCTGAAGATGGGCGTCGGTGATAAGATGAACGTAAGCCGGGAAAACCGGTATGCGCCCGATTGCGCATCCTTTTTCCCTTGTACAAGTTTAGTATATAGTACCATTGTGACGGTTATTCAAAGAAAGCGGGTTTTTTTCGTGATTATTTGCGTCACGGAAAGCACAGACCCGCACCGATACGTCACGGCATCAAATAAATTTTTCCGGAGGGACGGACTGCGGTCCGTGTTTTGAAATGTCCACACCCAATACACATTACGGAGCCGAAAAGATAGGCAGAATGCTTTCCGGCTGCAAAAGCATATTTTTTATCGGCATCGGCGGGATAAATATGTCGTCGCTCGCGCATATCTCGCACCTGCGCGGCTACCGCACGGGCGGCTCCGACCGCACCGAGACGGCGCTCACGCGCAGCCTTGCCGACTGCGGCATCGAGATATTCTATTCGCACGACGCGTCTCACGTCGCGGGCTACGACGCGGTGGTCTACACCGTTGCGATATCGCCGGAAAACCCCGAATACAAAGCTGCGCGCGAGCGCGGCATACCGTGTATCTCGCGCGCCGACTACCTCGGCTATGTCATGACGGGCTACCGCCGCCGCATAGGTGTGTGCGGAATGCACGGAAAGAGCACCTGCACCTCAATGTGCGCTCTTGCGTTTATGGAGGCCGGCGGAGACCCGACGGTCATCTCCGGCGCCGAGCTTGCCGCGATGGGCGGAGCGTACCGCATAGGCGGTGATGAGAACTTTATATTCGAGGCGTGCGAATATATGGATTCCTTCCTTGATTTCAACCCGACGGTCGCCGTCGTGCTGAACATCGAGATGGATCATGTCGATTATTTTTCGAGCATAGAGCAGATACGCCGCTCGTTCGCCTCGTTTATGGCGCTCACCGGTGAGAAGGGGACCGCCGTCATCAATGCCGACGACGAAAACGTCATGCTTGCGGCACAGACCTACAAGGGGAACCGTGTGACCTTCTCGGCGTCCGACCCGGCGGCCGACTACTCGGCGGCGAATGTCGTATTTGAAACCGGACGCGCCTCGTTCGATATCATGCACGGCGGCGTGTGCGCCGCGCACGTTGCGCTGAGCGTTCCCGGAGCACACAATATATACAATGCGCTTGCCGCATTTGCCGCGGCGGATGTCTGCGGTCTTGACGCCGGGCGCGTTGCGCGCGGACTTTCCGCCTTTACCGGCGCACGCCGCCGCATGGAATACAAGGGAAAATTCTGCGGCGCCGAGGTGTACGACGACTACGGACACCATCCGACCGAGGTCAGAGCGACGCTCAAAGCGATGCGCGGCGTCGGCAGCGGCAGACTCTTCTGCGTGTTCCAGTCGCACACATACAGCCGCACGGCAAAGCTGTTTGACGATTTTGCCGAGGCGCTGACGCACGCCGACCGTGCCGTTGTCGCCGATATCTATGCCGCGCGCGAGACGGACGATCTCGGGGTGAGCGGCGCCAAGCTTGCCGCGGCGGTGAACGGGCGCGGGGGCAGTGCCGTTTACGGCGGCAGCACCGAAAATATAGCAAAGCTTTTGGCGGGCGAGCTGCGTGCGGGCGATACACTGGTCGTTATGGGCGCGGGCGATATTTATAAGCTCTTCCCGCTCATAGGGCTTTCCGAATGAGCGGGTATTGCGGCGCCGCGCGTATTTACGACGCGGTGAACGCCGATATAGATTATTCCGCGTGGGCCGATTTCATCACAAAGGGGCTTTCACGCTTCGGTGAGGGAAGAGCCGAGCCCGAACTCGTGCTTGACCTTGCGTGCGGCACGGGCAGACTCACGCATGAGCTTGCCGCCCGCGGCTTTGATATGACCGGCGTCGATCTGTCGCCCGAAATGCTTGAGATCGCACGCGAAAGATGCGCGGGGCAGAACGTGCTCCTGTTATGTCAGGATATGCGCTCCTTCGAGCTTTACGGTACCGTCGGGGCGGTCGTGTGCTGCCTCGATTCGGTCAATCACCTGACGGAGGACGGCGACCTTGACGAGTGCTTCTCGCACGTTCACAATTATCTCGTGCCGGGCGGCGTGTTCATATTCGATATCAACACGCGGTTGCGGTTTGAGGATTCATACGGCGAGCTGGCATACGTCTTTCCGGGAACGACCGACGACGGGCGCGAGACATTTTGCGCATGGCAGAACGATTATGATCCCGAAACGCGGATATGCGATTTCGGCGTGACTGTGTTCTCCGAGAGTGAGCGCGGCACGGGGCTTTATACCCGTTCGGAGGACGAGTGGGCGGAGAGATATTATACGCTCGGAGAAATAAGATCGGCGCTCTCTCGCGCGGGGATGAGATTTGCGGCGTCGGCGGGAGCCGCAGAGGGCGAGGTGCTTCCCGCAGGTCTTGATTGGGATGCCCCCGTAACGCGCGGGTGCGGAAAGATACATATCGCGGCCGTGGCGGTCAA
>CAJLZE010000016.1 GCA_905210995.1 uncultured Anaerotruncus sp. | reverse complement strand
GGCGGCGGACGGCGGGAAAGGTACGGAATATTTCAGATGACCTCACTCAATGCAGAAAAATATCTGCGCGGGATGCCCGCGCGGGAGGACCGCGAGGCACCGGCAAGACTTTCGGCGCTGCTTTCGGAGCTTAAGCTCTCGGATATGCCGCGCCGCATTTTCCGCGTGACCTGCGCGGGACTTTATGCAAGACATACCGCAGGAATGCTCATTGCCGCCTTTGAAGCAGCGGGGATCCCTGCGGTAGGTCTTTTCTTTGACGAGCCGTGCGCCGCGGGGTATGAGGGAAAGGTGCTGTCGGGCGGAAAAAATATTGCGCCCGCGATGCTCGCGTCGGCCGTGAGCGGGATCAGGAGCGCCGCGACGGCGGGCGGCTTCGGCGATTCTGTCGGAAGGTGCGAGGCGCTGACGGCGCTCGCGTTTTCGGTATGTATGCAGACAGAGGCGCGTGTGCTCGTTACCGACGCGTCGCCGCTGTCGGACGGTGAGTGCAGAACGCTCCTGCCCGCCGGGTGCGTTATTCTCGGCACGCTTTCGGGCGATCCCGAGGCGCTCCTGCGCACGCTGATATCCCGCGAGACCGCCGAAACGGTCAGCGCACCGCAGACTCCCGCAGCTCACGGGCTCATCACCGACTGCTGCGCCGCTGCGGGCTGCCGCCTTACCGTGTCGGCACGTCAGGGACTGCCGGGCGGTCCCGCGATAGATTCGCTGTCCTTTGCCGGGGTCGCGTTTACCTATCACGATATGCCGGTGCGTACGTCCTCGCTCTTTGTTTCGTCGCTTGCGTGTGCCTGTGCCGTCATTGACGGCGCGCGCGCTGTCAGCCGTTCGGGGATCGCCGTCGGCGATGCGGCGGCGACAGAGGGGATACGCACGGCTCCCCCCGCGCTTCACGGCTCGGTGATCTCGATAAGACCCGCAGTCATTGCGGCGGCGCTGCCCGAGGATCCCACGGCGCGTGAGGCGGATATGCCGCTGCTTGCCGCCGATATAGCATCGGCTGCCGCTGCCATCGGCGTCGGCAGCATAGGAGTTTTCAGTCTTTTCGGCGATACGCTGCCGGACGCATTTGTCACGGCGCTTGCCGAACGCGGTGTTGCGGTCGGTTCGGTCGACGGAGTGCGCGACGGTGAAAAGCCGAAGGATGCGGTGCGCCGTGCGGCGCGCGGTATGATGATAACCGACGACGAGATAGACCGCGGCGACACGGAGGGGAACGTGCGTTCCTTTATCGTCATCGGCAGCCGCAGAGCGCTCGGCGAGGCGCTGCCGCTTTTGCGGCGCGGCATCACGAGGACGATGTTCTGAGCGACGCGGTGCGGTAAGCCGCGACGGCGGCGCGCGCCGCAAGGGCAATGATCGGCCCGATAAACATCCCGCCGACTCCGAACAGCGCAAAGCCTATATACATTGCGGCAAGTGTGACGAGCGGATGGATGCCGAGTGTGCCGCCGACTATGCGCGGCTCGATGAACTGGCGAACGATCTCGATCACGGCAAACAGTATGAGCAGTCCGACGCCGAGGCGGATGTTGCCCGAGACGAATTCGATCGCCACCCATGGTATCAGCACGGTGCCGACGCCGAGTACGGGGAGTATGTCTATCACCGCGACGGCTGCTGCGATGAGGAATGCATAGTCGATGCCGAGGATTGAAAAGCCCACGAAAAGCTCGCAGAATGTGATAAGAAGAATAAGAAGGTATGCTTTTACATACCCTGCGGCGGTCTTTCCGGCGCGGCGGCGCAGCTCGGGGAGACTGTGCCGCCATTTTTTCGGCACCGCCGAGGCGATAAAACCGGTGATCCTGTCGCGGTCGAGCGCAAAATAAAAGCTTGATATCACCGCTACGGCAAATGAGAGCAGGATGGATGGCAGCGCCTTTATCACCGACGCGGCAAGCGCGGGGACGGCGGCGGTCATACGCGAGATAAGCTCGCCGACCGCCTGACCGAGCGCGCTGTCAAGACCGTCGAAAAAGCCCGCAAGCTCGCCCGATTCGCGCAGCTTTTTCAAAAGCGGGATGTGCGAGCTTATCGAGTCGAGCGATCCCGTGGCGGCGCTTATCATGTCGCCTATGGCGTCCGAGTGCTCGTCGCCGAGGCGCGCTATCAGCCGCCCGAGCTCATATGCCGCGCGGTTAACGGCGAGAGTTGCCAGAACGAATATGACCGCAAGCATCAGAAGCACCGTCACCGCGGCGCATACCCGCCGTGAGATGCCGAGCTTTGCCGATATCCGATCTGCGACGGGAACGGCTGCCGAAGCGATCGCCCAGGCGAAGATAAAGGGAAGGGCAAAGCCCACGACATATTTTCCCGCAAAGTATACCGCCGCAAACAAGACAAGTAGGCAGAACAGCCTTGCAGCCGTAACCTCCCAGTTTATTCCGCTGCCCGTCCTGCCGCCGTTGTCCATTACTTTCGCTCCTTCCGATGCTCGACAGCCTTCCGCGCCGCGGAGGGCTTTTTATTTTATATATGTAGTTTATTGCCGTCGGGATGCGGCATATTCATCGCCGGGGCGTCAAGGTGCGCTTTTTCGGACGCCGTGTGTATATTTTTTTCATTTTATCACGGATGACGCAAATTTTTTCGTAATTTTTTTGCATAATCCCTTGACAGCGCTTGCTTTCAATGGTATAATTATAAACTGCATTATAATCGCTTAATATGTCAAAAAAGCAGCTTGCAAGAAGCCTTGTCTTAACTTGCAGGCGTGCCGGCAGAGCGTGCTTGCGGCTTGGCTGAGCTTCCGGGGGGATGCTCGGCGCAGTCGCCGGTGCCTCGGTCGTAGATGCGGACAGGAACGTTTTTTCGTCGGGACGACCTCCCGTCGGGATACCGCGGTTGCCGTCGCGTCGGCTGCCGGTCGGTGCCGCTGCTGGCATATGTTGAGCGTGAAATTACGTTGAATGGAGTGATTGATTTAATGGTCCATACCACAGACCAGCTGCTCGGCAAGAATGTTATGCGCAAGAGCTTTTCCAAGACCCGGACGACGCTCGAAATCCCCAACCTCATTGAGATCCAGACGAAATCATACAAGTGGTTTCTTGACGAAGGTCTTATGGAGGTTCTGAGAGACGTCTCCCCGATCGTGGATTACTCCGGCAATCTTTCTATCGAGTTCATTTCCTATTCTCTTGACTCCAAACCGAAATATCCGGTAGAGGAATGCAAGGAAAGAGACGTGAACTACGCCGCTCCGCTGAAGGTAAACGTACGTCTGACCAATAAGCTGACCGGCGAGGTCAAGCAGACCGATATTTACATGGGTGACTTCCCGCTCATGACGGATAACGGTACCTTTGTAATTAACGGAGCAGAACGCGTCATCGTATCTCAGATTATCCGCTCTCCCGGCATTTACTACGAATCCGATATAGATAAAACGGGCAAAAAGACCTATGCCGCCACCGTTATCCCTTACCGCGGCGCATGGCTCGAATACGAGATCGACAGCAACGGCGTCATGAATGTCCGTATAGATAAGAACCGCAAGCTGCCCGTCACCATGCTCATCCGCGCGCTCGGGCTTTCCGTCGACAGCGCGACCGGCACGCTCAAATCCGACATCGGCAACGATGAAGCCATCTATGCCATGTTCGGCGAGGTCCCCTGCCTCAAGGCGACCATCGAAAAGGACGAGAGCAACGACCTTGCTGCGCGCAACCGCTCCGATGCCGCCGTGGAATCACTGCGTGAGATCTACAAGAAGCTGCGCCCCGGCGAGCCCGTGCAGATCGATGCCGCGATGAACCTCATCAATAATTATTTCTTCGATCCCAGGAAATATGACATCGCACCGGTAGGTCGTTACAAGTTCGATAAGAAGCTTGCCATTGCGAACCGCATAGCAAACCACCGCATTGCAGCCGACATCGTGAACCCGCTCACCGGCGAGGTCCTGTTTGAGGCGGGCTGCGTGCTCAGCCCCGAGGACGCAAAGGCGGTCGAGGATGCCGCGGTCAACGAGGTGCTCCTCTCGCTCGACAACGGCGACACCGTAAAGGTGTTCTCAAACAATACCTGCTGGCCCGAAAAGCTGATCGGCGACGATCTGCATGACTGCGGCGTTCGCGAAAAGGTGCGCACGCCCGTGCTGCTCTCCATCATGGAGGAGTGCGGCGGCGATATGGACGCTGTAAAAGCCAAGGTAAAGGCGAGCATCGCCGAGCTTTGCCCCAAGCACATCACTCACGACGATATATTTGCTTCCATAAACTATATGCTCGGTCTTATAAACGATATCGGTACCACAGACGATATCGACCATCTCGGCAACCGCCGCATCCGTTCGGTTGGAGAGCAGCTCCAGAACCAGATGCGCATCGGCTTCTCCAGAATGGATAAGATCATCAAGGAGCGTATGACCACTCAGGACACCGAAAAGCTGACTCCGCAGGCGCTTATCAATATCCGCCCCGTGGCGACCGCCATACGCGAGTTCTTCGGTTCTTCACAGCTTTCGCAGTTCATGGATCAGGCGAACCCCCTCGCCGAGCTGACCCACAAGCGCCGTCTGTCGGCACTGGGTCCCGGCGGTCTGTCCCGTGACCGCGCCTCCTTCGACGTCCGTGACGTTCACTACACCCATTACGGCCGTATGTGCCCTATCGAGACGCCCGAAGGTCCTAATATCGGTCTTATCTCTTACCTTGCGACCTATGCGCGCATAAGCGATTACGGCTTCATCGAGGCTCCGTACCGCAAGGTCGATAAGGAGCGCCATGTCGTCACCGACGAGATCGTTTACATGACGGCAGACGTTGAGGATAAATATATCATAGCTCAGGCAAACGAGCCGCTTGACGACGAGGGGCACTTCATCAACCCCAAGGTCACGGCGCGCGACCGCAACGAGTTCATAGAGGTCGCAAGCGACCGCATCGACTTCATGGATGTTTCGCCGAAGATGGTCGTTTCCGCAGCGACGGCAATGATCCCCTTCCTTGAGAACGACGATAACTCCCGTGCTCTTATGGGTTCCAACATGCAGAAGCAGGCGGTGCCGCTTATGACCACCGACTCGCCTATCGTCGGTACCGGTATGGAGTACAAGGTCGCCGTTGACTCGGGCGTCGTCGTGCTTGCCAAGAACGCCGGCAGAGTCGTTCACGTTGAGGCTGACAAGATAGTCGTCGCCTGCGAGGACGGTCACCGCGATCTTTACGAGCTTATCAAATTCAAGCGTACCAACCAGGGCACCTGCTGCAACCAGCGTCCTATCGTAAGAGAGGGCGATATGGTGGATGCCGGTCAGCCCATAGCGGACGGTCCCGCGACCTCAAAGGGCGAGGTAGCGCTCGGTAAGAACGCCCTCATCGGCTTTATGACGTGGGAAGGCTACAACTACGAGGACGCCGTTCTGCTTAACGAGAACCTTGTGAGAAACGATGTTTATACGTCGCTCCATATCGAGGTCTATACCCACGAGGCGAGAGATACCAAGCTCGGACCGGAGGAGATCACGCGCGAGATACAGAACGTCGGCGACGACGCGCTGCGCAACCTCGACGCGAACGGTGTCGTCAAAAAGGGCACCGAGGTCCATGCCGGCGATATCCTTGTCGGTAAGATCACCCCGAAGGGCGAGACCGATCTCACTGCCGAGGAAAGACTGCTTCGCGCCATATTCGGCGAAAAGACAAGAGAGACGCGCGACACCTCGCTCCGTCTGCCTCACGGCGAATCCGGCATAGTCGTTGATGTACGCACCTTCTCGCACGAGCAGGGCGACGAACTGCCTGCCGGCGTGAACAAGGTCGTTCATGTTTACATCGCTCAGAAGCGCAAGATCTCCGTCGGCGACAAAATGGCAGGCCGTCACGGCAACAAGGGCGTTGTGTCCCGCATACTCCCGCCCGAGGATATGCCCTTCCTGCCCGACGGTACTCCCCTTGATATAGTTCTTAACCCGCTGGGTGTTCCTTCCCGAATGAACATCGGTCAGGTGCTTGAGGTCCACCTCGGCATTGCCTCACGCAAGCTCGGATGGAAGATCATGACCCCCGTTTTCGACGGTGCGAACGAGAAAGACATTCTCGAATGCATGAAGATGGCGGGAATGTGGCGCGACGTCTTCCCGGGCGAAAACGTTGACGGCAAGGAGACCCGCGAGGTCACGAACCCCGAGACCGGAGAGACCAAGCTCCAGGTCATCGACGGCAAGACCGTTCTTTACGACGGACGCACCGGCGAACCGTTCGATAACCCCGTAACGGTCGGTATCATGTACTACCTCAAGCTGCACCACCTCGTTGACGATAAGATCCACGCCCGTTCCAACGGTCCGTACTCCGTCATCACGCAGCAGCCTCTGGGCGGTAAAGCTCAGTTCGGCGGTCAGCGTTTCGGCGAAATGGAGGTCTGGGCGCTCGAGGCATACGGCGCCGCGTACACCCTTCAGGAGATCCTGACGGTCAAGTCGGACGATATCAACGGACGCCGCAAGGCATACGAGGCGATAATCCAGGGCGAGAACATCCCGACTCCGGGCGTGCCCGAGTCGTTCAAGGTCCTTATGAAGGAACTTCAGTCTCTTGCTCTTGATATACGCGTGCTCAATAAGGACGGCGAGGAGATATCGCTTTCCAATGTCTGTGTTGACGAGCCGTCGCCGTATATGAACAAAAACGATGCCGCAGCGGTCGATGATGCCCTCGGTCAGACGGTGACGCCCGGCGATATCGGCGATCACTTCATCTTTGACGATGAGGACGACGAGCATGACGACGATGCCGATGCGGCCGACGACGATTTCTATGACGGTATCGACGACGATCTCTCGGATAACAATTGACCCTACCGGAGGAAAATGCTTTGGAAAATAATGTATTTGATTCGATCAAAATAGGTCTTGCATCCCCGGAAATGATAAGAGCGTGGTCGCACGGTGAGGTAACCAAGCCCGAGACCATCAACTACCGCACTCTCAAGCCGGAGGTGGGCGGACTTTTCTGCGAGCGCATATTCGGGCCGACAAAGGACGGAGCCTGCGCCTGCGGAAAGTACAAGAACTCCCACAATCTCCGCGAGACGATAGTCTGCGACAAGTGCGGCGTTGAGGTCACGACCAAAAAGGTGCGCCGCGAGAGGATGGGACATATCGAGCTTGCCGCTCCGGTGTCTCATATCTGGTACTTCAAGGCGTCCCCCTCGCGCATGGCTCTTGTGCTCGACATTTCATCGAAGCAGCTTGAGCAGGTGCTGTATTTCGCGGAGAACATCGTTCTCGACCCCGGCACGACTCCCCTTGAAAAGGGAATGGTGCTGAGCGAAAAGCAGTATCAGGAATACCGCGAGATGTACGAAAACGAGTTCCGCGTCGGCATGGGCGCCGAGGCGATAAAGGAGCTGCTTGCCGCTATCAATGTCGACGAGCTCTCCGAATCGCTCAAGGAGGAGCTCAAGAACACGACGAGCCAGAAGAAGGCGCGCATAATCAAGCGCCTTGAGGTCATCGAAGCCTTCCGCAAGTCTGGAAACAAGCTCGAATGGATGATTCTCGACGTTATCCCGGTGCTCCCCGCGGATATCCGTCCCATGGTCCAGCTCGACGGCGGACGCTTTGCCTGCTCCGACCTCAACGAGCTCTACCGCCGTGTCATCAGCCGCAACAACCGTCTCAAGAAGCTCATTGAGATCCACACTCCCGAGATAGTTATTAGAAACGAAAAGCGTATGCTCCAGGAAGCCGTTGACGCCCTTATCGACAACGGCCGCCGCGGCAAGCCGGTCACCGGCTCGTCCAACCGCCCGCTGAAGTCGCTCTCCGAGATGCTTCGCGGTAAGCAGGGACGTTTCCGTCAGAACCTGCTCGGCAAGCGTGTCGACTACTCCGGACGTTCGGTCATCGTCGTCGGTCCTTCGCTGAAGATCTATCAGTGCGGTCTGCCCAAGGAGATGGCTCTCGAGCTGTTCAAGCCCTTTGTCGTCAAGCGCCTCGTCGAAATGGGCAAGGCGACAAACGTAAAGGATGCGCAGAAGAAGATCGACCGTGCTCAGATCAACAACGACGAGGTCTGGGATGCGCTTGAAAACGTCATAAAGGAACATCCCGTACTGCTCAACCGTGCGCCTACGCTGCACCGTCTGTCGATACAGGCTTTCGAGCCCGTGCTCGTTGACGGCAGAGCGATAAGGCTGCACCCGCTCGTCTGCACGGCGTTCAACGCCGACTTTGACGGCGACCAGATGCCGGTGCACGTTCCGCTGTCTGCAGAGGCTCAGGCAGAGGCGAGATTCCTCATGCTCTCCGCCAACAACCTCCTCAAGCCCGTTGACGGTCGTGCCGTTACCGTTCCTACGCAGGATATGATCCTCGGATCCTACTACCTGACGATGGAAAAGCCCGGCGAGCCCGGTGAGGGCGGGGCATACCGTGACTACAACGAGGCGATAATGGCATATGCCAACGGTCAGCTCGGCCTGCACGTCAAGATAAAGATCAGAAACGACCGCGAGATCGGCGGCGTGATGATGTCGCGCACCATCACCACCACGCTCGGACGTATGATCTTCAACCGTAATATACCTCAGGATCTCGGCTTTGTCGACAGAAACGACAAGGAGAAGCTCTTTGACCTTGAGGTAGACTTCATAGTCACCAAGAAGGAGCTGGGCGCCATAATCAACGCCTGCATCAAGAAGCACGGCTCCGCGATAACCGCAAAGATGCTTGACGCCATCAAGGAGATGGGCTACAAGTATTCGACCCGCGCCTCCTTCTCGATCTCGGTGTACGACATGACGATACCGAAGACCAAGGCGGAGATCATAAAGAACGCGGAGAACACCGTTGCGAAGATCGGCAAGTTCTATCAGCGCGGCGAGCTCTCCGAGCAGGAAAGATACGAGCGCGTCATCGACGTCTGGAACCGCACGACGGCGGAGGTCACGAATGCCCTTCAGGAGTGCTTCTCGACGTTCAACCCGATCAAGATCATGTCCGATTCCGGCGCCCGCGGTTCAATGACGCAGATGCGTCAGCTCGCTGGTATGCGCGGACCGATGTTTGCTACGAACGGTAAGACGATGGAGATCCCGATCAAATCGAACTTCCGTGAGGGCATGAAGATATTCGAATACTTCATGGGTGCACGAAGCTCCCGTAAATCGCTTTCCGATACCGCTCTGCGTACGGCTGACTCCGGATACCTCACCAGACGTCTGGTCGATGTATCGCAGGAGGTCATCATCCGCGAGGAGAAGTGCGACACTACGCACGGCGCATGGATCAGAGCCATCGCGGACGGCTCGGCTGCAAAGCCGCTCGAGAGCCTTGAGGACAGACTTGTCGGCAGATTCACGATGGGGCCCGTTGTCGATCCTCACACCGGCGAAATGATCGCAGACGACGATGTGATGCTCACAGAGGCTATGGTCAAGAAGATCGTTGCTGCGGGCATAGAAGCCGTTCAGATCAGAACAGTCATCCACTGCCACGCCCGCAACGGTATCTGCGCTCATTGCTACGGCGCCGACCTTGCGTCGGGCAGACTCGTCAGCGTAGGCGAGGCGGTCGGTATCATCGCGGCTCAGTCCATCGGTGAACCCGGTACACAGCTTACGATGCGTACCTTCCACTCCGGCGGTGTTGCAGGCTCGGATATCACACAGGGTCTTCCCCGTGTCGAAGAGCTGTTTGAGGCGAGAACGCCGAAGAAGCCCGCTGTCATGTCCGAGATCGACGGTATCGCCGAGATTGTTCCCGACGAGAACCCCAACATCCAGGACGTTGTAGTAACGCCCGAGGACGGCGGAGAGTCGGTGAAATATCAGATCCCCTACGGTCGCCGCCTGACCGTCAAGGACGGCAGCCACGTTGCCAAGGGCGACTCGCTCACAGAAGGCTCGAAGAGCCCCGCGGATATCATGAATATCCTCGGACTCGATGCGGTCTACGATTATATCATCAGCGAGACTCAGCGCGTTTATCGTGCACAGTCCGTTAATATCAACGATAAGCATATCGAGGTCATCGCACGTCAGATGACGCGCAAGATGCGCGTGAACGACCCGGGCGATACGCCTCTGCTGCTCGGATCCGTCGTTTCGATCAACGAGTTCGAAGATGAGAACACGAAGATCGACACACGCATTGCCGAGGGTGAGAAGGAGCTGCGCCACGCCGAAGGCGAGCAGGTGCTGCTCGGTATCTCCAAGGCTGCTCTGCAGACCGAATCCTTCCTTTCCGCCGCGTCCTTCCAGGAGACCACCAAGGTCCTCACCGAGGCGGCTATCAAGGGCAAGGTCGACCATCTGCTCGGGCTCAAGGAGAACGTCATCATCGGTAAGCTCATCCCCGCCGGCACCGGTATGCAGTGCTATTCCGACATGGATGTCATCGAAGCCGACACCGGTGAGGAGCCGCTTCAGAACAAAGCATCCGGTCAGTGATGCATTATCCTGCGCTGCGCGAATGTGACTGAAATTTGTTGTGCATTATGTACTTTAATGCGCGATATCAACAGCCATAATTGTGCAAAACGCAGAAAAATAACGCGAATTCATGCCGTCCTTGACAAAGGGCGGCATGAATGATATAATATAATGTAATTGTTTGCGGAAAAAATCCCTTTCCGCCGCCAATTGCGTCCGGAAACCGTGTCATATGCACTGCTTTCGGGCATATAAACATATTTCAGAAGAAGGAGGAAGTTAAGTCAGAATGCCAACCTTTAACCAGCTTGTCAGACAGGGACGCGGCGTTAAGGTGAACAAATCGAAAGCTCCTGTGCTCCAGCACGGCTTCAACACCATCGAAAACGCGGCTACCGATCTGCCGTCGCCTCAGAAACGCGGCGTGTGCACCAAGGTAACGACGACCAGCCCCAAAAAGCCTAACTCTGCGCTTCGCAAGATCGCAAGAGTGCGTCTTACCAACGGACTTGAAGCCACGACCTACATTCCCGGCGAAGGACACAACCTGCAGGAGCACTCGGTCGTTCTTATCAGAGGCGGTCGTGTACGTGACCTGCCCGGTGTGCGTTATCACATCATCCGCGGCACGCTTGACGCCCAGGGCGTAGCGGCTCGCAGACAGGCGCGTTCCAAATACGGAACAAAGGTCCCCAAGACCGCAGGAAAGAAATAATCCGCGATCGGACAAAGGACAAAAAAGGTATCAGCATATTTGCATATCCGACAGCTGCTGAATTTATGTTTATAAATTGGCAAAGTAACGATGTGCGCTAACAAAAGAATGTGCTTTTGAGTACCTGTGATTTCATTCAATTTTAATGAAGGAGGGAAGTACAGTGCCGAGAAGAGGTCGTATATCCAAGAGAGACGTACTGCCGGATCCGATTTACAAGTCCAAGCTCGTAACAAAGCTTGTCAACAATGTAATGTACGACGGTAAGAAGGGAGTTGCTCAGAAAATAGTCTACGATGCATTTGAGACCGTAGAAGCTAAAACGGGCAAAAATCCCCTTGAAGTATTCACAGCCGCTCTTGAAAACGTCATGCCGTCTCTTGAAGTCAAAGCTCGCCGCGTAGGTGGTTCCACCTATCAGGTGCCGCTTGAGGTCAAGGCGGACAGACGCCAGACTCTGGGTCTTCGCTGGATGGTGGGATTTGCCAGAAAGCGCAGCGAACGTACAATGGCGGATCGCCTTGCAGCCGAGATAATCGATGCAACGAACAACGCCGGCGGAGCGTTCAAGAAAAAAGAAGAGACTCACAGAATGGCAGAAGCGAACAAGGCGTTCGCACACTACAGATATTGATCGCATAATATCTGTTACAGCATTCAGTATAATATCACTGACGATCATAAAAGCAATAACCAAGCAAAAGTAAGGAGACTTGAAATTCTATGCCAAGAGAATATCCGCTCGAAAGGGTCAGAAATATCGGCATAATGGCGCACATTGACGCCGGTAAAACGACGACTACAGAGCGTATCTTGTTCTACACGGGTAAAACTCATAAGCTCGGTGAGGTTCACGAGGGCGCTGCCACGATGGACTGGATGGAACAGGAGCAGGAAAGAGGTATCACTATCACCTCTGCCGCAACCACCTGCTTCTGGGCTCACTCCGAATTTCATAATGATCCCGCTAAGGTAAAGGCAAACACGCACCGTATCAATATCATTGATACCCCCGGTCACGTTGACTTCACCGTTGAGGTGGAGCGTTCGCTGCGCGTTCTTGACGGAGCTGTCGCAGTCTTCTGTGCAAAGGGCGGCGTTGAGCCTCAGTCTGAAACCGTATGGAGACAGGCGACAAAATACTCGGTTCCCCGCATTGCGTATGTCAATAAAATGGACATCATGGGCGCAAACTTTTTCCGTGTTGTGGATATGATGAAGGACAGGCTCAATGCCAACCCCGTCCCGATTCAGCTCCCGATTGGCAAAGAAGACACGTTCCGGGGAATCATCGACCTCATCAACATGGTCGCGGACGTCTATTACGACGACCTCGGCAAGGATATGAGAGTCGAGCCTATACCGGCAGATATGCTCGAGTTGGCACAGCAGTACCACAACGAGCTTATCGAAAAGGTTTCCGAGGTAGACGAGGGTCTGTTTGAGAAATATGTCGCCGAAGAGGAGATCACCGTTCCCGAGATCAAGGCGGCACTCCGTAAGGCAACGCTCGAGAACCGTCTGGTTCCCGTCATCTGCGGCACGTCCTTCAAGAACAAGGGCGTTCAGAAGCTGCTTGACGCTGTCGTTGACTACCTGCCGTCCCCGCTTGACGTACCGCCCATCAAGGGTGTCGATCCTCACACCGGTGAGGAGATCGTGCGTCACGCCTCCGACGACGAGCCTTTCTCGGCTCTCGCATTCAAGATCATGACCGACCCCTATGTCGGCAGACTCTGCTTCTTCCGTGTCTATTCTGGCGTCGCCGCAGTCGGTTCTACCGTCTACAACGCGACCAAGGGTTCACGCGAGAGATTCGGACGTATCGTCCAGATGCACGCAAACAACCGTAAGGATATCGATGAGGTCCGCACGGGTGATATCGCAGCTGTTGTTGCGGTAAAGAACACCACAACCGGTGACACCTTCGCCGACGAAAAGAATCCCATAATTCTTGAGTCGATGGAGTTCCCGGAGCCTGTTATCAGAGTTGCCATCGAGCCCAAGACCCGCGCGGGTCAGGAGAAGATGATGGACGCCCTGATGAAGCTGGCCGAAGAGGACCCGACCTTCCGCACCTACACCGACGAGGAGACCGGTCAGGTCATCATCGCAGGTATGGGCGAGCTGCATCTTGAGATTATCGTTGACAGACTGCTGCGCGAATTCAAGGTCGAAGCCAACATCGGCGCGCCTCAGGTCGCCTACAAGGAGACCATCAAGAAGGCTGTCGAGCAGGACACCAAGTTCGCACGTCAGACAGGCGGCCACGGTCAGTACGGTCATGTCGTTATCAAGATCGAACCGAACGAACCCGGCAAGGGCTATGAGTTCGTCAATGCCATCACGGGCGGCGTCATTCCGAAGGAATATATTCCTGCGGTCGAAGCCGGTATCCGCAGCGCCATGGAGAGCGGCGTGCTTGCAGGCTACAACGTAGTCGATGTCAAGGTCACACTGGTCTTCGGTTCTTACCACGAGGTCGACTCCTCCGAGATCGCCTTCAAGGTAGCGGCGTCCATGGCTTTCAAGGAAGCTATGAAGAAGGCAGACCCGACTCTTACCGAGCCTATCATGAAGGTCACCGTGATCGTGCCCGACACATACATGGGCGACGTCATGGGCGATATCATCAAGCGCCGCGGCGAGATTATCCGCAATGAGTCCCAGACGGGAGGCATTTGGGAGATCGACGCATACGTTCCGCTTTCCGAGATGTTCGGTTATGCGACGGCTCTGCGTTCACGCACGCAGGGACGCGGTCAGTATACTATGGAGCCCAGCCACTTCGCAGAGGTTCCTAAGTCTATACTTGAAACAATCGTGTCAAAGCGCCAGACATCCAACAGCTGACACGGGCTTGTATCAAAGACAAGCATAAAAATCATTGAATATCCAATTTAAACTCAAAAACAATTTGCAGGAGGATTCCAAAAATGGGAAAGGCCACATTTGAACGCACCAAACCCCACGTAAACATTGGTACCATCGGTCACGTCGACCACGGTAAAACCACTCTGACCGCTGCCATTACAAAGTATCTCTCTCTCGGCAACGATAAGATCGAATTCATGGCATATGACCAGATCGATAACGCGCCCGAAGAGAAGGCAAGAGGTATCACAATCAACACCCGTCACGTTGAGTATGAGACTGCAAAGCGTCACTATGCTCACGTTGACTGCCCCGGCCACGCTGACTATGTTAAGAACATGATCACCGGTGCTGCCCAGATGGACGGCGCTATCCTGGTCGTTGCAGGTACCGACGGCCCTCTCCAGCAGACCCGTGAGCACGTTCTGCTCGCCCGTCAGGTTGGTGTTCCCGCGATCGTTGTCTTCATGAACAAGACCGACCTCGTTGATGACCCCGAGCTTCTCGACCTCGTTGAGATGGAAGTCCGTGACCTCCTCTCAGAGTACGATTTCCCGGGCGATGAGATCCCGATCATCCGCGGCTCTGCCCGTGAGGCTCTTGAGTCTCCCTCTACCGACCCCAACGATCCCGTATACGCTCCTATCAAGGAACTGATGGATGCTGTTGACGAGTATATCCCCACCCCCGAGCGCAAGTCCGACCTGCCCTTCCTTATGCCCGTTGAGGACGTATTCTCCATCTCCGGACGCGGAACCGTTGCTACCGGTCGTGTTGAGCGCGGTACTGTTAAGGTTGGCGACAGCGTTGAGATCATCGGTCTTACCACCGAGCGCCGCACCGTCGTTGTGACCGGTGTTGAGATGTTCCACAAGCTCCTGCCCCAGGCAGAAGCCGGCGATAACATCGGCTGCCTGCTCCGCGGCGTTGCCAAGGACGAGATCGAGCGCGGTCAGGTTCTCTGCAAGCCCGGCACCGTTCATCCTCACACCAAGTTCATGGGTCAGGTCTACGTTCTGACCGAAAAAGAAGGCGGCCGTAAGAAACCCTTCGTTTCCGGTTACAGACCTCAGTTCTATTTCAGAACCACCGACGTTACCGGTGTTATCGAGCTTCCCGAAGGCGTTGATATGTGCCGTCCCGGCGACCATGTCACCTTCACCGTTGAGCTCATCACTCCTATCGCAATCGAAAAGGGTCTCCGCTTCGCTATCCGTGAAGGCGGCAGAACCGTCGGTTCCGGTGTTGTTTCCGAGATCATCGAGTAATATCGATTCGGCATTTCTGTCGGGCGCGCTTCGGCGCGTCCGACAGTTGTATAATTATTTTAATCTTTGGGGATCGGTGAAATTCCATACCGGCGGTAAAAGCAAGAAGGACCGGTCGTGTTCTTTTTGCTCAAAGCCCGCGAACGCAATAAATGCGCTGAACAGGGGAAGATCCTGTGCCGACGGTCAAAGTCCGGATGGGAAAAGATAAAGGCTGCCATATGGCGGCACCGGTGCGCGGCGCCGCAATATATGCCCGTATTCTTTTTCCGCACATTATTTGTTCGGAAGGGATTACAAATGAAAAACGAAAAAAAGATCACAGCCAGAAAACTGACCGTAACGGCGGTCATGGCGGCGGTATCGTTCATATTGATGCTGCTTGAATTTTCAACTCCGTTCGCACCGTCATTTCTTAAATTTGATTTTTCCGATCTGCCTGCCCTCATCACCGCATTTGCACTCGGACCGATATGGGGCGCGGCGGTCGAACTGATAAAAAACCTCCTGCACATGCCGTTCTCCGGTACGGCTTGCGTGGGTGAGCTTGCCAACTTCATTGTCGGGGCGGCAATGGTACTGCCTGCGGGAGCTGTTTACGGCAAGGACAACACGCGCCGCGGCGCGCTCATAGGCTGCATCGTCGGGGCAGTGGTCTCGGCGGCGGTCAGCTTCCCCGTGAATTATTTCATAACCTATCCGTTTTACGCCGGTCTTATGCCGATGGAGACGATAATAGGTCTTTACAGCGCGATAATACCGGCTGCAAATACGCTGCCGCGCGCGCTTCTCATCGTCAATGTCCCGTTTACGCTTGTCAAGTGCCTTGTCAGCACCGTGATAACATTTGCGGTCTATAAAAAGCTTTCCCCGATACTCAAGGGGAAGAACTCCCCCGAAAAGGAGAACAAAGCATAATGGTCGAAGCCATAAAAAACTTTTTTACCGAGACTGTCGGACCGTACTGGAGCGTGTTTTTCTGCTCTATGATACCGATAATCGAGCTTCGCGGCGCCATTCCGATGGGGGCGGCGCTCGGGCTGCCGTGGTGGCAGAATTATATCATCAGCGTTATAGGCAATATGGTGCCGGTGCCGATAATCCTGCTTTTCGTGCGCAAGGTCCTTGACTGGATGGCGGCGTCCAAGGTGAAATTCTTTGCCAGGGTCGCGGGCTGGGTCAACCGGAAAGCCGAAAAGAACCGCGCAAAGATCGAGAGATATTCCTTTTGGGGCGTGGCGCTCTTTGTCGCCATACCTCTCCCCGCAACGGGCGCGTGGACAGGCTCGCTCGTCGCCGCTACTATCGAGATGAAGTTCTGGAAGGCGCTTCTCTCGGCGTTTATCGGCGTGCTCATCGCAGGCTGCGTCATGACGCTTGCCTCATACGGCATTGTCGCCGCGTTCAAAATATTTGCGTGACGTGCGTTGAAGCTGCATTTTATGCGCATTTTCATATGCAGAGTGTTGACAACGCACATCTCGTGTGATAAAATATAATCAATAAAATATTGATCTTATCAAGAGTGACGTAAGGACAGGCCTTTTGATGTCACAGCAACCTACCTCAGGCAAGGTGCTAAATCCTGACAGATGAGAGTATGCGGCTCGGTCTGTCCGGGCCGCTTTTCTTTTGATACGATCGCAAACGGAAAGGTAATGCAAGAATGAACGAGAAAAATATAGGAAACAGACGGTTTTTCACATCCGAATCTGTGACTGAGGGACACCCCGACAAGCTTTGCGACAAGATCTCGGACGCGGTGCTTGACGAGCTGCTGCGTCAGGACCCGATGTCGCGCGTTGCGTGCGAGGTCACCTGCACGACGGGGCTCATCATGATAATGGGCGAGATCACTACCAAGGGATATGTCGATTTTCAGCACGTCGCGCGCGATACCGTGAAGAAGATCGGATATGACCGCGCAAAATACGGCTTTGACTGCGATAGCTGCGCTGTCATCAGCTCGGTGCATGAGCAGTCGCCCGACATTGCGCTCGGCGTTGACCGCTCTCTCGAAGCCAAAAACGGCGAATCCGACGGACTTGACACCGGCGCCGGTGACCAGGGACTTATGTTCGGTTATGCCTGCGACGAAACGCCCGAGCTTATGCCGCTGCCTATTTCGCTGGCGCACAAGCTTGCCATGAAGCTGACCGAGGTCAGAAAGAACGGTACGCTCCCCTATCTGCGTCCCGACGGAAAGACGCAGGTCACGGTCGAGTATGACGGCGACCGCCCCGTCCGCGTCGATACGATAGTTGTTTCGTCACAGCACAGCGACAGCGTGACTCTTGACACCATCCGCGCCGATATCGAGCGCGAGGTGATAAAGACGACCGTTCCCGCCGGGCTGCTTGACGGTGAAACGAAAATTTATGTCAACCCGACCGGCAGATTTGTTATCGGCGGTCCTATGGGCGACAGCGGGCTCACCGGCAGAAAGATAATCGTCGATACCTACGGCGGATACGCCCGTCACGGCGGCGGTGCGTTCTCCGGTAAGGATCCTACAAAGGTCGACCGTTCGGCATCCTACGCCGCGCGCTATGTCGCAAAGAACATCGTTGCGGCGGAGCTTGCGCACCGCTGCGAGATACAGGTCGCCTATGCCATCGGCGTTGCGCACCCCGTGTCGATACTTGTCGATACCTTCGGCACCGGCAGATATCCCGACGAAAAGATCGCCGAGGCGGTCGGCAAGTGCTTTGACTTCCGTCCCGCCGCGATAATCAAAAAGTTCGACCTGCGCCGCCCGATCTACTCGCAGATCGCCGCATACGGTCATATGGGACGTGAGGATCTCGATCTCCCGTGGGAGAAGCGCGACCTCGCCGACAGTCTCGTTGCGGCGCTGAAGTAAAGATCGGATCCGCACGTATACGCCGCACGGTGCAAAATACCCGCGGCGTGCAATGTCAGAATATCTCCCCCGCAGCATATAATGATAATGAATACATGCGGCGGAGGAGACAAATGAAGACATTTTTTGATATAATGATCGCAATACTCGCCGTTTTCGGCGGGTATTGTGCTCTGAAGCTTCTGTCCGAGCGTATTTTTATACCGCGGCGCTTTTCGCCGAGCGCGGCGGTGAGACTGGATGGGAGCGAGGATGATGAGCTTATAAGCGTTCTGCTTGACGAAGCGCGCGCCTCGTGGCAGCACCGCAGGAGGCTGATCGTGTTGATTCCCGAGGGGGACACGGCGCTTTCGGCGCGTGTGCACAGGCTGTGCCCGTCGGCTGATATCGTAGCCGAAAAGACGGAGGCTCATAAATAAAACGAAAAGGGGACGCGGGGAGCAATGACTCCGAAAAGCATATTTGAAGAAGCCTACGGACGCTCCGACGCGCGTCTTCCGGGCGAAAAAGAAAGCAATACCCTCAACGGAACCGTCGAGGAGCTTATATACGTGCGCGAGGACACGGGTTTTGTCATTCTTGCACTTGAGGGTGACGACGGTGGGCTTTATACCGCGCTCGGAGTCATGCCAGACGTGACCGAGGGCGACCTTGTGCGCCTTCGCGGGAAATGGGAGCAAAACGCCCGCTACGGCAGGCAGTTCCGCGTTTCGGAATACGAGCGCGAGCTGCCCTCCGACGTGGCGGCGATAGAGCGTTATCTGGCGTCGGGCGCCGTCAGGGGGATAAGACTCAAGACCGCGCACAAGATCGTGGCACAGTTCGGCGAGGATACCTTTGACGTGATCGAAAATCATCCCGACTGGCTGGCCGAGGTGCCGGGCATAACGGCAAAACGGGCCCGGGAGATATCCGAAAGCTTTAAAAAACAGTCGGATATGCGCGGGACGGTCATGTTCTTCCGCGATTATTTCGGTCCCGAACTTACGATGCGCATATACAAGCGTTTCGGCTCCGATTCGGTGGAGACCGCAAAGAAGAATCCGTATTCGCTCTGCGGAGAGGTGCAGGGAATCGGTTTTGATAAAGCGGACGCGCTGGCGCGTTCGCTCGGCTGCCCGCAGGATTCGCCGGAGCGCGTCGAATGCGGGGTCAGGCACGTTCTCACAGCAAATGCGGCGCAGAACGGTCATGTCTGCCTGCCAGAGGACAAGCTCACTGCGACAGCGGCGAGCCTTCTCGGTGTTCCCGAAAGCGCTGCAGCCGAGGCTGTGAGCGTGCTTGTCGGGCGCGGCGAGCTTGTGGCGGAGCGTGACGGCGAACGGCGGATGATATACGACGAGACCGCCTATGCCGACGAAAAATATATTGCAAAAAAGCTTTGCCTGCTTGACCGTAAATGTATTCCGATAGACGCGGGGGACATTGACGGTTTCATAAATAAAGAAGAAATGACACGCGGGATCAGATATGCCGACGCTCAGCGGCGTGCTATCGCGGATGCGCTGATCCACGGTGTTATGGTGCTGACCGGCGGTCCCGGAACGGGAAAGACCACCGTTGTTCATGCGCTGCTCGATATATTTGACAGCATGGGGCTCGACGCGGCGCTTGCGGCGCCGACGGGACGAGCTGCAAAGCGTTTGTCGGAGGCCACATCGCACGAGGCGCGGACGGTCCATCGTCTGCTCGAAGCGGAATACGACGGCACCGAGGAAAACGGCAGTGTTATCGGGCGCAGGCTCTCCTTCAGGCGCTGTGAGAAGGATCTGCTCGACGAACACGTCATAATCATCGACGAGGCATCGATGCTCGATTCTGCGCTCACGGCGGCGCTGCTGCGGGCGATAAAGCCCGGTGCGCGGCTGATAATCATCGGTGACTCAGACCAGCTTCCGTCCGTCGGTGCGGGTAATGTGCTGCACGACATCATCGATTCGGGCGTGTTTGCCACCGTTTGCCTGACCGAAATATTCCGTCAGGCGCAGCGATCGCTGATAGTAACAAACGCGCATGCGATCGATCGCGGCGAGATGCCGGTGCTCGATGTAAAGGACCGCGACTTTTTCTTTCTTCCGCGCAGCAGCGACGCCGAAATAGCCGCAACCGTCGCAGATCTTTGCGCCAATCGCCTCCCCGCCGCATACGGCGCCGAAGCAGCCGCTGGCATACAGGTTATAACCCCCTCGCGGCGCGGTGCGGGCGGAACTTCCAATCTCAATTCGCTGCTTCAGCGCTCGCTCAACCCCGGAGACGGAAAAAAACGCGAGCTGCGCTTCCGTGATATCATATTCCGCACGGGCGACAAGGTGATGCAGATGCGCAACAACTACGAGCTTGAGTGGGAGCGCGGCGGTAAAGAGGGAATGGGTATATTCAACGGCGATATCGGAGTTATAGAGTCGATCAATCCCTCGTCGCAGAGCATGACGGTGAATTTTGACGACCGCATAGTCGATTATTCATTCTCATCGCTCGACGATCTTGAGCTTGCATATGCCATAACCGTGCATAAGAGCCAGGGAAGCGAATATCCGATAGTGATAATCCCGATGTACGGTGCGCCCGAAATGCTGCTGACGCGCAATCTGTTCTACACTGCGGTCACGCGTGCGCAGAGGATGGTCATTCTCGTCGGCAGACGGGACATCGTTCAGACGATGGTCGAAAACAAGCGGCAGATGCTGCGATACACAGGGCTTTGCCGCAGGCTTGCCGCTGCGGGAGGTTCGTGATGGCAAAAAAAGAAGACGGCAGCCCGCTGCGCGTGCGTTTTATGAAGCGGCTGCGACGCATTCTGTGGGGCGAGGTGTGCATTTCATGCGGCGATCGCGGAGCGGGCGACGAGCTGCTTTGTGCCGCGTGCGCGGCAAAATTTCAGCGCAAGCTGGCTGAAAAATGCCCCGACTGCGGCTCGCCGCGCTTTGAATGCTACTGTGCTCCGCCGCGGCTGCGCGATGCGGGGTGCGAATTTCTTGCAAAGCTTGCGTCATATGACGCGTCTGAGGCAGACTGCCCGCTCAATCGTGTGATCTGGCGGCAAAAGCACGTGCGCGACCGCGAATGCGCCGCTTTTCTTGCGGGGCTGTTGGCTGTTCCGGCGGGCGAGCTGCTCGACGGGCAGGGCGTTGACCGCTCGCACCTTATCGTCACATATGTGCCGCGCGATCCCGGCAAGATACTTGCCGACGGGCACGACCAGGCGCGTCTGCTTGCCGAGGCGCTTGCCGAAAAGCTCGGCGCACCGTGCGTTCGCCTGATATCGCGCAAGAGCGGTTCCTCCGAGCAGAAAAATCTGAGCGCCGACGAGCGCGACGCCAACGTAAAAAAGCTGTTTTCGCTTTCAAAGGAGGGAGCAGCCACGTCCCTTGACGGAATGACTGTGCTTATGGTCGACGATCTTGTGACAACGGGAGCCACTGCCGCGGCGTGCGTCGGGCTGCTGCGCGCGGCAGGAGCCGAAGTCTTTTGTGCCGCCGTTGCATACACGGCAAAAAGGGGCTGATGCGGTCGTATCCCGTTGTCAGTATCGCCGCCGGAATTACGGGCTGAGGCGCCGCAGCAGCGCCCGCCCGCATTTTTTTCGGATCGTTCCATACATTATATTTCTATTAAAATTATCGAAAACGGTTGCATTTTGCCCCGATGTATTATATAATTACTATGTGTCAATATCTCTGCATACAAAGCGGGCATAATATAGATAAATAAATGAACGGACTTGTTATAAATGTTTGATTTCTCACTCAGAAAGGATATAGGGATCGACCTCGGTACGGCGACGGTGCTTGTATATGTCAGCGGCAAGGGCATAGTGCTGACCGAGCCCTCGGTCGTCGCGCTCGAAGCCGACACGGGCAAGATACTTGAGGTCGGCAGAAAAGCGCAGATGATGCTCGGCAGAACGCCCGAGAACATTCTGGCGGTCCGCCCGCTGCGCGACGGTGTTATAAGCCAGTACGACGTTACGCTGAAGATGCTCCAGCATTTCATACACGCCGCCTGCGGTTCGCTTATCGCTCCGCGCCGCGTGGTCATCTGCATACCCTCCGGCATAACGGAGGTCGAGGAAAGAGCCGTTGTTGACGCCGCAAAGCAGGTCGGCGCGCGGTCGGCGTATCTTATAGAGGAGCCTGTCGCGGCAGCTATCGGCGCGGGCATAGATATTTCCGCACCGAACGGCAATATGGTCGTCGATATCGGCGGCGGCACGACGGATATCGCCGTTATTTCACTCGGCGGCGTTGTGGTGTCAGAGTCGATAAAGATCGCCGGAGACAAATTCGATGAGGCGATAATGCGCTATGTCAGGCGCAAATACAATGTTCTGATAGGCGAGCGCACGGCGGAGAGCATAAAGATCCGTATCGGCGCCGTTTATCGTCACGATGTGCCGAAAACGATGGAGGTCAAGGGCAGGTGCCTTTCACAGGGGCTGCCGAAGGTAATAACTCTCTCGTCGCGCGAGATGCTTGAAGCGATGTATGAGCCGATATCGGCGATCATCGAAAGCATTTGCGTTGTCATCGAGCGCACTCCGCCCGAGCTTGTGGGCGACATATTGCACAACGGAATCGTTATGACGGGCGGCGGTTCGCTGCTTTACGGCTTTGACCGTCTCCTCACCGACATGACGGGCATCCGCACGCGCGTCGCAAAAAATCCGGTGCAGTGCGTTGCGATAGGAACGGGAATGTCCCTTGACAATGTTGAGGCGCTTACCGAGGGCGCGGTGAATCTTGCGCGCGCAAGGCAGCAGCGCCTGTGACGATGTGAATCTGATTACCGAAAGGAATGACTGATATGAAATATGTGACCGAAGGACTTGAGCCGCGCCGCGTGCTTGAGCTTTTTGAAGAAATATCCGCGATACCGCGCGGATCGGGAAACGAAGAGGCGGTGGCAAAGTGGATCGAAAAATTTGCCTCTGACCGCAAGTGCTTTTGCCTGCGCGACGGCAGCAACAATGTTTTCGTGCGTGTTCCCGCCACTGCGGGACGCGAGCATGAGGCTGCGGTCATGCTTCAGGGGCATATGGACATGGTATGCGAGAAAAAAGAAGGCGTCGCGCACGATTTTCTGCGCGACGGTATCAGCATACGCGTTGAGGACGGCTGGCTTCGCGCCGACGGTACAACGCTCGGCGGCGACGACGGCGCCGCTGTTGCCATGATGCTTGCCGTCATCGACGGTCAGCTTGCCACACACCCCACGGTCGAATGCCTGTTTACGACCGACGAGGAGGTAGGTCTTCTCGGTGCGGGCAGCTTTGACTATTCAAACGTTACCGCAAAGAGTATGATAAACCTCGACAGCGAGGCGGAGGATTCGGTCACTGTCGGCTGTGCCGGAGGCGTGCGCAGCGATATGACAGTTCCCGTAAAGACGCAGGAGATGCGCGGAGAGGCGCTTGAGATAAGCATCACCGGGCTTTGCGGCGGACATTCGGGAGAAAACATCAACTGCGGCAGGACAAACGCAATAAAGCTCATGGGACGGCTGCTTATCGCCGTCGGCAAAAAAATGCGCGTGAATCTCGTCACCGTTCGCGGCGGCGGCAAGGACAATGCCATCCCGCGCGAGGCTTTTGCTGTGATATCGGTCGCCGATGCCGACCGTGCCGCGCGTGCGGTGCTGCGCGAGACCGAGCGTGTGCGCGCCGAGCTGCGCGCCGAGGATGCGGGTCTTACCGTCGGCTGCTCGGTGGCTGCGGATGCGCCCGATAAAATGATGACGGCGGAAACGACGCGCCGCGTGCTTGCGGTAATGGGGACCGTTCAGAACGGTGTTATCGAGATGAGCCGCGATGTCGAGGGGCTTGTGGGCTTTTCGCGCAACCTCGGGATCGTGAAAACGGATGAGAGCGGCGTGACGTTCGTGTTCTCGTCCCGCTCGCCCGTGGAATCGCAGCTTGATGCCTCCACCGATTCGCTCGACGCGCTTGCAGCCGTTATAGGCGCCAAGACCGTGCATTACAGCCGTTATCCCGGTTGGAATTATGCACAGCGCTCGCCGCTGAGAAACAAATACCTCAAGGCGGCGGCACGCGTGCTCGG
The DNA here is from genome assembly GCA_905210995.1 of uncultured Anaerotruncus sp. Lineage (GTDB taxonomy): Bacteria > Bacillota > Clostridia > Oscillospirales > CAG-272 > CAG-390. The sequence continues at coordinate 9,576 of CAJLZE010000016.1, read as the reverse complement.
CTACGAGCCGAAGGTGACGGTCATTCACGCCGGGCTTGAGTGCGGGATAATCCGCTCGCATTTGCCGAAGCTGGATATGATCTCGATAGGTCCCGATATGAAAGGGATACACACGCCCGACGAGGCGCTGTCCGCCGCATCCTGTGAGCGGATATGGAAGATCGTCGGCGAAATGCTGAAATAAAAATACGGGGTGGAAAACTTATTTTTGAGTTTTCTGCCCCTATTTTTTGTTATGCCGCACTCGTTGTTCACAAGTTATAATATTGTCATAATAAAATTAAAAAAATAATACCATGGTGTTGACAATGGCAAAATAAGTTGATATAATAACAGAGGAGTTTTGCCGACTTGTGTAACGATGCCCTGTTTATATATCGGAGCGTAATACAGAAATCGGACGAAAAGGAGCGGCGATATAGATCGGATCGGCAAATAACGTTTGTAGCCTTTACATCATAATATGACATTGAATAACGCAAGGCATCGCAGCAGAGCAAAACTCAAAAATACGGAGGTAAGAAAATGAAGCGGAAAATTGTACTCGTAGGTTTTTTGGTTGTTCTTTTGAGTGTTTTTACTTGTATATGGCTCGGTGCTTTGCACGTAGGTGCAATAGATGCAGAGCAGATCAGCAATACTGAGCAAAATACTGTTGAAATGCAAAGTTCTGATGATGAATTGATACTTGAAGAAGGTGTATACAGAATACGCAACATCCTGAAGCACGAATATTTAACTGTTCCAGACTTCTGTATTGGTGATTTTAGCGAGGTGAGATGTGTTGCGGATAGCAGAAGATACTATCAAGTGACCAAATATGAGAAAAATGCTTTGTGGTGGGTGTCTCATATTTCCGGTAACCAATATTCGATACGTCCGTTGCATAAGGTAAACATGGCGTTGGATTTGGCGGATGATGGTGTATCAGTGCAAATATACAACGTGGGTGCTTCGATAAGCACTATTTATACTTCGAGATGGGCTGTGTCGCAGCCGGAGGATTGGCTTGATTCCGAAGTATATACTTTATGTCAGATGAACAATGAAGATAAGACTTTGTGTGCCAACAGTGCCGGTACTGTATACACTTGTGATTATGAGGTTTCCGGCGCAACAGGGTGGCTGTTCGAGCGCTTGGACGACGAACAGGAAGAAGAACTTGAGGGGATAATCATTTACGGTGATTTCGGTGTAAAGGCTGGATCAACTAAGAGACTTCAGGCAGGTGTGTTTTCGAGGACTTCACTGAGCCAATCGGTAACATATTCGATTGCAAGTGGGTATAGTGGAATTTCAGTGACTTCCGCAGGGTATCTTACAGGAACTTCAGTTGGTCCTTCGCGTGTCAAGGCTGTAAGCACCGTAAACTCACGCATAACCGGGTATGCAGACGTTGCCGTTTCGTCTGAGGATGATGTCTGTGCAACATTGATCGGAATTCCTTCGAGTGATGAACATGACCATACATCATATATGTCAAATGCCGCTACGTGCTTGCGTGGGATATATGGTTCGGGTTCAATAATAAGTAAAAAAGAGGCTGTTGACAGTGATGATGAGGTCCTGTCTGACATTATGAATTCAAAAGTTTTTATATTCAGAGGACACGGAGAGAAGGCGATAATATGGTTTGGAGATAATAATATGTATTCTCATTGCCTGACCACAGATACTATAAATGCAACTATGTCTCGAGAGTTTTCAAACACCGAACTGGTACTTTATATGTGCTGTCTGGCGGGTGAAGGAGGAGCATATGCTGACAATATTGTAAGAGCTACATATAATAATGGTGCAAAGAATACAATAGGATTTAATGTTTCGATCGACTGCGGTTCCGCGAACTTATGGATACGGCAGTTTATGGATAGACTTGTGTACTCGGCTTACACAGTCGGAGAAATTACAGAAAGTGATATTCGCAGTGCTCTTATAGGAATTGATTATTCACAATGTAATTTTAACAGTTCAAATATTGTATATCTAACAACTTCCGCTTGAACGAAAGGAGAATGGAAATGCTACACTGCATGAAAAAAATACGTATTCTTTGCTGCGTTATCGCAGTCGTTGCCTTGCTTTGCAGTTGTTCTGCTCAGCGACTGCCGTCCGAGCCTGTACGAACAGCATCGCACGGCGGAGGCTCTGACGACGTAAGGGCAATAGCTCAGGAGCTGAAAAGCGGAGACGCGAACGATATTCAGGCGCTGCGCACACTCAGCGCGTTGTCCACCAAAACGTATGAGACTGAGCCGCAGGAGCGCGAGGTCAGCATTGACGGCAAGACATATGCTGTGACATATACCGGGTCACAAACTGTTCGTTCGATATCTTCGGGCGAGGAAGATGTATACCGCGGAAAAAGCGAGGCAGGCGAGATAATAACGGTAATGTTTGCGCACGGAAGTTCGTCGAGGATCATCGGCTATTCGATGTATCCGAATGATGAAAAATACAATGAAGCCTCACCTGAGATGGAGACGCTCCCCGAGGAGAGACTGGTGGAGATAGCACGCGCGGCGGCGGCGCAGTATACCGATATGGATTATTACAACGATCATGCTATCAACTTCCGCGAGGAGACCGTTGCCGGTGTTACATATTGCGGTTGGTATGAGGTGTATTTTTACTCTGTGATCTCCGGTATACGTGCTTCCGATCTTACTCAAGTCAGAGTTTTCCCCGATGGCAGAGTGTGGTGGGTAACGACTCCGGGTGTCGTGGGGATCTCTGCTGCGATATCGGAGAATGTTGATACGGCGCGGCTTGATTCCATGGCGGACGAAAAGCTGACGGCAATGTACGGTGCTGAAGGTCAGCCTGTGCGTATGGAGTCGAAGGAGCTTATCTCACGTTATCTGATGCTTGACGATAACGGAGCTCCTGTGGTGGTCTACAGCTACAAGGTGAATCTTGACCCGACGGACAGCACCAAGGTTTGCCTTGTCGATTTTGCAAAGGTCGGTATCTGGCTCGGCTGATCTGTCTTATAATACGCCATGCGGCGACCGTGCGGTCGCCGCATGGCGTATTTGTGTGCATGAGTCGAACTTATTTGACACAAAATTCACATTTATTTCAGATGTCCGTGCGAATACCTTCACCGCGGGCATTTATAATATAAATGAATAAAGCTGAAAGGACATTACGAATCATGAATGAGTTCAAAAAGCCTAAAAGACCGCTTATATTCTACTATTGCATATTTCTCGCGGTCATCCTGTTCATCAACATTTTCGTAACGCCGGAGATCGCACAGCACCAGATTAAGGAGGTAGATTACAACACCTTCTGGAGCATGGTGGAGAGCGGAGATATCGGTCAGGTCGAAATACAGGATAACCGTATACTGTTTACATCAAAGGATGCCAAGAAGATATACAAGACCGGCAAGGTCGGCACCGAGGACGAGCTGAGGAACACTCTTATCGAAAAGGGCATCAGCTTCAGCGGTGAGATAATCGAAGAGACCTCTCCGCTCGTGTCCTTTATCGTCTCGTGGCTGCTCCCGATAGCGATGATGGTCATCGTCGGGCAGTTGATCACAAGGCAGATAATGAAAAAAGCCGGCGGCGGAAACTCCATGATGTTCAACATGGGCAAGAGCAACGCCAAGGTGTATGTCAAGTCCTCGAACGGCATCAAATTCTCGGATGTTGCGGGTGAGGACGAGGCAAAGGAAAATCTTGCCGAGATCGTTCACTATCTGCACGACCCGAAGCAGTATGAAGAGATAGGTGCGTCAATGCCCAAGGGCATTCTGCTCGTCGGCCCTCCCGGGACCGGTAAGACGATGCTTGCCAAAGCCGTTGCGGGCGAGGCGAACGTTCCGTTCTTCTCAATGTCGGGCTCTGAATTCGTTGAAATGTTCGTCGGTATGGGCGCATCAAAGGTGCGCGACCTGTTCAGTCAGGCAAAGGAAAAAGCCCCCTGCATCGTGTTTATCGACGAGATAGACGCGATAGGTCAGAAGCGCGACGGCAGGATAGGTGGCAACGACGAGCGCGAGCAGACGCTCAACCAGCTGCTCACCGAAATGGACGGCTTTGAGGGCAACGCCGGCGTTATCATTCTTGCCGCGACCAACCGCCCCGAGGTGCTCGACCCCGCTCTTACGCGCCCCGGACGCTTTGACCGCCGCGTGCCCGTCGAACTGCCGGATCTCAAGGGCAGAGAGGAGATACTTCGTGTCCACGCAAAGAAGATAAAGACCGAGCCGGGTATCGACTATTCTCACATTGCGCGCATGGCGTCGGGTGCTTCGGGCGCCGAGCTTGCCAATATCGTCAACGAGGCGGCGCTGCATGCTATCCGCGCGGGCAGAAAAGCCGCGTCGCAGGAAGATATGGAGGAGAGCATCGAGGTCGTTATCGCCGGGTATCAGAAGAAGAACGCCATCCTCACCGACAAGGAGAAGATGATCGTTTCCTATCACGAGATAGGACATGCGCTCGTCGCCGCAAAGCAGACCAACTCCGCGCCGGTGCAGAAGATAACCATTGTTCCGCGCACGTCGGGCGCTCTCGGCTACACCATGCAGGTCGAAGAGGGCAACCATTACCTGATGAGCAAGGAAGAGATAGAAAACAAGATCGCAACGCTCACGGGCGGCAGAGTCGCCGAGGAGGTTGCTGTGGGGTCTGTATCTACCGGTGCTTCGAACGATATCGAGCAGGCGACACGTCTTGCCCGTGCAATGATAACCCGCTACGGCATGAGCGACGATTTCGGTATGGTCGCGCTTGAGACCGTTACGAATCAGTATCTCGGCGGCGACGCGACGCTTGCGTGCTCGCCCGAGACACAGACCGAGATCGACCGCAAGGTCGTGGAGCTTGTAAAGAAGGAATACGCGCGTGCGAAGGATATAATCACGTCGAACCGCGGAAAGCTCGAGGAGCTGGCGAAGTATCTTTACGAGCACGAAACGATCACGGGCGAGGAATTCATGAATATTCTGAACGCTCCCGCCGCTGCGGATAACGCGTGACCGCAAAAACCGCCGAAATATTCATCCGACGCTTGACATCAGGCGTCGGATGTTTTATAATATATCTATTATATTGAAATTTCAAACAGGTCGTTCAGGAAAGGATCTTGCAATCATCATGGCTGACAAAAACAAGAAAATGGTCGAGCAGATCACGTCGATGGACGTTGATTTTGCGCAGTGGTATACCGACGTCGTAAAAAAGGCGGAGCTTGCCGATTATTCGGGCGTTAAGGGGTGTATGGTAATACGCCCTTACGGCTACGCTATATGGGAGAACATTCAGCGCATCATGGATGCCGAGTTTAAAAAGCTCGGTCACGAAAACGTCTATATGCCCATGTTCATTCCCGAATCGCTCCTGCAGCGCGAAAAGGATCATGTTGCTGGCTTTGCCCCTGAGTGCGCGTGGGTCACGGTCGGCGGTCAGAATACGCTGCCCGAGCGTCTTTGCGTGCGCCCCACGTCCGAAACGCTCTTTTGCGAGCACTACCGTAATGTGATACATTCATACCGCGACCTGCCGAAGCTCTATAACCAGTGGTGCAATGTCGTGCGTTGGGAAAAGACCACACGTCCTTTCCTCCGCACATCCGAATTCCTCTGGCAGGAGGGACACACCATGCACGAGACCGAGGAGGAGGCGCGCGAGGAGACCCGCCGTATGCTTCAGGTCTATGTTGACTTTTACGAGAAATCGCTTGCCATTCCCGTCGTGAGCGGACGCAAGACCGAAAAGGAAAAGTTCGCGGGCGCCGAGGAGACCTACACCGTCGAGCCTATGATGCACAACGGCTTTGCGCTCCAGGGCGGCACATCGCACTATTTCGGCGACGGCTTTGCCCGTGCGTTCGACATCACATACACTGCGCGTGACAATACCGTGAAATACCCGCACCAGACCTCATGGGGCGCCTCCACGCGTATGATAGGCGCTATCATCATGTGCCACGGCGACGATAACGGGCTCATCCTGCCGCCTGCCGTTGCGCCGATACAGGTCGCCATCATCCCCGTAGCACAGCACAAGGAAGGCGTGCTTGAGGCTGCGTCGGCTCTGCGCGATCGCATTGCGGAAAAATTCCGCGTAAAGCTTGACGACAGCGACAACTCTGCCGGATGGAAGTATTCTCAGTACGAGATGAAGGGCGTGCCGCTCCGTCTGGAGCTCGGTCCGCGCGACATCGAGGCAGGCACCTGCGTGCTGGTATCCCGCGTGAGCCGCGAAAAGACCGTTGTGTCGCTTGACAACATCGAAGAGGCTGTTGCCGATGCGCTCCGCAATGTTCACGACGAGCTCTACCGCCGCGCTGCCGACAACCTTGCGGCGCGCACCTCGGTCGCTCATAACTATGAAGAGTTCCTTGACATCGCCGCGAACAAGTCCGGCTTCATCAAAGCCATGTGGTGCGGAGATTCCGAGTGTGAGGACAAGATAAAGAACGATACCGGCGGAGTCAAATCCCGCTGCATACCCTTTGACGAGGAGCATATCTCCGACGTTTGCGTGTGCTGCGGCAAGCCCGCCAAGCATATGGTAGTCTGGGGCAGACAGTACTGATACAGATCGCCCGTGACAGACCGGAGAAAGGAGGCACCTCACCATGCCCATGAAGGCGTATTCAACGCCGTTCAGCGAAAAGCTGCGGCGCATCGACCCTGTTGTACTGATATGTGCGCTTATACTTTCAAGCGTGAGCTGCCTCATGCTCTTCGGCGGCAGGCACTATCTCAAAAACGGCACGCGTCTTTTCGTCATGCAGGTCGGCGCGACGGTCATCGGCGTGATCGCAATGGTCATAATCTCTATGATCGATTATGAGGTGGTGCTTAGAAAGCTGTGGATCCCGTGCGCGGTGTTTTCGGTTGGCATACTTGCGTATACGCTGAAATTCGGCATCGCCGTCGGCGAGAACCGAAGCTGGATCGACCTCAAATTCATGACGATACAGCCGTCGGAGTTTGTAAAAACGACGTTTATCGTCACCTTTGCAAAGCATCTTGACCTTGTAAAAAAGGATATCAACAAGATATGGGTGCTTGCCGGACTCGGCGCGCATGCCGGTGTGATACTGCTTCTGCTGCTGAAGTCGGGCGACCTCGGCGTTACGCTCGTTTTCTGCGGCGCAGTGGCTGTAATGCTCTACTGCGCGGGACTCAGCGCGTTTTATTTCATCGGCGTGCTCGGCGCGCTGTTTATTGCCACTCCGTATGTCTGGCCAAAGCTGCATCAGTATCAGCAGGAACGCATAATATACGGCTTCAACCCCGAGGGCGATCCGCTCGGCAAGGGAATGCAGCCGCTTCAGGGGAGGACCTGCGTGGCAAGCGGCGGATTTTTCGGGCGCGGTTTTTCGGGCGCCGAAAATTACCGCACGCTTTATTCAGCCGAAAGCGACTTTTCCTTCTCCACGGTCTGCGAGATGTTCGGGCTTCTCGGCGGCGCGATAGTGATAATTACCATGGCGGTGCTTGTTGTGCGCATTTTCATGATCGCACGCACGGCGCGCAAGGACGCGGGCTCGTTCATCTGCGCCGGCGTTGCCGCCTTTATAGTGATACAGACGATGGAGAATGTGGGGATGTGCCTTGCAATGCTTCCCGTCGTCGGCATTACGCTCCCGCTCATCAGCGGCGGCGGTTCATCGACGTTTGCGGTGTATCTGCTGCTCGGGATGGTCCAGAGCGTTGCATCGCACAGGGTCAAATACTTCTTCGAACGCGAGGGCGTGGGCATGTCCCGCGCGGGAGCGGACGCGGAGATAGTTTGAACGACATTATAAGTCCTGGTATAGAATAAAGTAATATTTAGGAGTAAGACTGATGCTTGATTTTTATTCAATTATCCAATCGTTAAGACAGACCGGTCACATTGTACTCCCCGGAATTACAAATCAGGATATAGAACTTGTGAAAAAAACTTACGACATAACTTTTCCTCGGGCGTTAAGTAAATTTTATGAGCTCGGTATTCCCTGCACTTTTAATTGCAGTTATGGGTTCCCTAATTGGACTGATTTTAGTGAGTTAAATACAGCAGAAATCAAACGTCGAATAGATGCGCCTCTATATAATCTAAAGCGCAGTGTCAAAGACGGCTTTTGGATAGCCACTTGGGGGGCGCGTCCGGATGAGGAAGACAAAGCGCTTGAGGTGTTTGACGAGTTGTCATCACAAGCTCCGAAGCTTATTCCCATATATTCGCACCGTTACTTACCAATAATTGATGGAGAGGATGATCCCCCGGTCATTTCCGTTGTCGGTAGTGACATAATATATTATGGTTGTAATTTATCAGATTACTTCAATCGAGAATTTTTTGGGGGAAAAGGAGCGATATCTATCCCCATGAATAACCGGATACCCTTCTGGAGCGATATTATTGATTATAATATCAATATAATGGGCTCTATAATAAAAGTTGGGGTTCCTGCAGATAGGCAAAGAAAAAAATAAAAAAAGAATGAGCATATCTGAAAAAATCTGATATAATGTAAGTTACCACACCAACAAGATCAGAGGTATCAGATATGCTCAATTCTTATTATACAGAAAAGTTACTCGGATTGCAAGAGGTTTCGATCAAAAAGGTCAATGACACAAAAGAAAATTATGAGATCTTTATTGAGCAACCGCGAAAACAGTGTGTTTGCCCCGTTTGCGGGAAGCTGACGGATAAAGGTCCACGATTACCGTATGCAACGCATCAAGGAGCTTTCCGCCTTCGAAAAGCCTGTCGTCCTTGTTTTGCGCAAACGCCGGTACGCCTGCTCATGTGGTAAAAGCTTCGCAGAGCCGAACAGCTTCCTTCCGAAATACCAGCGCATGACCCAACGAACCATCCTTGCCCTGATCGACCGGCTTCGGGACTGCCGTTCCTATTCCTCGGTCACCCGCGAGTTTCGACTGTCCGTCCCCACCGTCATCCGCTTTTTCCGCAACGTACGGTATAGCAAACCGGTGCAGCTCCCGGAGGTGCTCGGGATCGATGAGTTCAAAGGCAACAGTGGCGGAGAGAAATTTCATGGGATACTGACCGATCTCGGCAAAAAGCAGGTCATAGACATCATGAAAACGCGGTATGAGCATGATCTATGCGATTATTTCAAGAAATATGATCGTTCCGGCGTCAAATACTTCGTCAGCGATATGTATAAACCATATGCCGAAATTGCCGCCTGCTACTTCCCGAATGCCACCTATGTCATAGACAAATACCATTGGATCAGGCAGGCGATCTGGGCTTTTGAGGCAGTCAGAAAAGAGGTACAGAAGCAGTTTTCCAAGCAGTACCGCATCTATTTCAAGAAGTCAAGACATCTTTTGCTGAAGCATATGGACAAGCTGAAGCCGGAGCAACGGCAGCAGGTTTTTATTATGTTGGATATCTCTCCGACGCTTTCCACCGCTTATTTTCTGAAGGAACAGCTCTACGCGATCCTGAGTGAGAACGATCCGGATAAGCAGAAGAAGTTGTTTTCTGATTGGATCGAAGAAGCGGAGGAGAGTGATATCCCCGCGTTCGCAAAGTGTGCGAATACATACCGGAACTGGTTCACGCCGATCACCAATTCCTGCTTCTG
>CAJLZE010000015.1 GCA_905210995.1 uncultured Anaerotruncus sp. | reverse complement strand
AGTAAGTGGGTCAAAAAATCACCTCCCGCCCCATTATACCACATTGTCGAGGTTACTCATCATTATTTTTAATGTCAGCTTTCCGATATTCATTGTTGATATTTACAGCTACGGCATTGCTTATATCCACATCCACAATACTGTAAACGTAGCCGAAACTGAAATCTTCCCCCGCCACATTTTTGAAGCGTTTCGATACCTGCCCGATTTCTTCTTGCAGTTCTGACATTTCAAGACATTCATCCGTTATGGTATATGTCAGGCCGTTATATGAAATTTCATCATAGTTTGCGGCGTTCAGCTCATAATACGGCAGAGATTCATTTAACGCCTTATTTTTATCGGCGGTATCGCGGAGCGCACCGCAGGCCGATAAGCATATAAGACTTACAAGCACAATTACCACGGCAAACAGGCACTTTTTATTCACTGTTTTTACCTCCCTCCCAACCATGAAACCAAACCAAACTGGCAATCAGCAGACAAACAGTGCAGCATACAGAAATAATCATACCGCTGAAAAAATCGGTTTTTACCTGTGCATACAGTTGGGGGCTATCCCATGCAAGCACAGTGTAATCCATAGCACGAACGCCCCAGGCCCAGGGAATATATTTCCATGTAGCGTCACCAAGCCCTGTTATCATAAGGGCAGCTATTAAACTCCCTGCAATTCCCAATCCCATAGATGCACCTTTTCCGAAGCTCATTCCCACAAACAAATGAATCAGGTAAATGGGAAGCATGGTAATCAACAATAGAATCCCTGCTTTCAGGTAAAGGCTTGCCGGAGCATCCCTATATAGTGCAGCGAATGTTCCTAACGCTAAAAATGTTGCGCCAAAAGCACAGATCATCAGAAAACCAAGTTTACCAATATACGTTGCCATGCGAGATGGGATTGTTCCCAACAAAAGCTGATAATGCCCGGCCTGATTTTCGATCTGAACAACCAGGCCCACAATAATGCCGATCAGAAACGGGAACGCAACGGCCAGCACTTCCAGATAGGCACTGATTTTGGTTGCCAGTTCCCATCTGGATATATGATAGTAACCCGCAAAAATCGCCGCACATATAATCGGAATCATGCTGTGCATATAGAGCAAAATGCTATGTTTACACTTCTGATATTCTGCTTTCCAGCAGCGAACCACAGATACCATAGTTACCCCACCTCCTTTTTCTCAAACCATCTTGCAGTTAAAAATGACAGCGCCGCAAACCAGGCCAGCGAAATGACCAATACAAGTATAATCATCCAAAATGCCATTGCCGTACTCTGATCTGCAACCGGCTCACCATTAGGCAAAATACCTAACACGGAAATCATAAGATGCGGCACCCAGCTATACGGGCAGATCATCCACAAAGAGGTTGTAGCCGTGAAAATCCCTAAAACGCTTCCAAGTCCGGCATTAAGAATAACCGTGACAAAGATACCAACTTTTTTTGATAACCATAAGCACAGCGGAACTTCCCATAGGCTTGCAATGACAATACAAGCTGTTCCGGCCGCAGCCTGCCAAATTCCGATTGTCAGGGGAATTTCGTTGATAACTAATATTGCAAAACCGCCCAACAGATTTAGCGCCAGGAAAATGAAATTCCCCACACAGGAGTAAATACCGGCCACTCCAATTTTTGCTTTCCAGACTTTGTTCTGCGAAACAGGCAATGAAGCAACGGCACGATATTTTAGTTTGCCATTATCCCGCTGTTCAATCAAGGCACAGGTGAGCGTAAGGAATCCAGGATAAAGCAGGATATACCACCAATTATAAGAATTGAGCTGGAACCAAAGAGGGGCAAAAAAGTTCATAAGCGCAGTTACAAACGGGGCCAGAACGATCAGCGTTTTTGTGAAAGTTCTCTTATGCTTTAGGTTCTCTGCCTGAATATATGCCATCTCCATTTAATATCCCTCCTTACCATTTCTGCGAATAACATCCATAAAGAGTTGTTCCAAATCTTCACCGGCGCGAAGCTCTCCCTCATATCCAAGGACGCCGCCAGCAATGATACCCACATGATCTGCAATCTGCTGGACTTCTGACAGAATATGGCTGGACAAAATAACTGTAATCCCTTTGCAGGGAAAAGAGCGAATTAACTCTCGAAGTTCCTCAATCCCTAAAGGGTCAAGGCCGTTAGTCGGTTCATCCAGAATCAAAAGCTGGGGACTGTTCAGCAATGCAATAGCAATACCAAGCCGCTGCTTCATACCAAGAGAAAACTGCCCGGCCCGTTTCTTGCCGGTATTCGTGAGCTGGACAATTTGCAATACCTCGTTAATTCGTGCATCGTCCAGGCCGAGCAATGTAGTTCTGACTTTGAGATTTTCGTATGCAGTCAGATTTTCGTAAAGCGGGGGCATCTCAATCAAAGCACCGATATGCTCCAGATCATTCCGCTTCCACGGGTGGCCGTCAAACTCGATGCTTCCCGATGTGGGGCGCAAAATGCCGGTGAGCATTTTTAAGATCGTGGATTTGCCAGCCCCATTCGGCCCCAGCAGACCATAAACCGAGTTGCGCCGGATGTTCAGTGACACATTGTTTACCGCCATTTGCCCCTTGAAATTTTTGCAGAGGTCAGTCGTTTTCAAAATCATATCCATATAATCAAGTCCTTTCTTTGATTTTACGGATAGCATACCGGGCAATTTTGAAGATTTCATAAAGATTCCCGAAAACAGAATATGAACAATACACCGTAACCGTGGAGCATATCGCAACAAAGCACCAACCTACGCATTTAGGGCCTTAAAAAGCCCTATATTTCAAGGTTTTTCCCGCATAGTCGGCGGGGTATGTGAGTGTTTTATCCTATCCCCGCCATAGTGCCGCTCTAAATGCGTAGAATTTACCAGCAGAAAATCGCCGGTTTCTCTGGCTCCATACTCCCAGATATGGTATCATGGAAAAAATCAATCTGACGGGGGTATCAGGATGGACGGACAAGAAAAGCTGCTGGACTATGAAACAATCAAAGCCGCCGTTGCCGGTGAGAAGTGGACCACAGAAAAGGTGCTGGCCCACTATGCGGACTACATCGACGAGCTTTCCACGGTGGAGATCAGGCAGCCGGGCGGCAAAGTGAAAAAAGTCATTGACGAGGATATGCGGCAGCACAGTAGACGCCCGTAACTGTAAAAATGAGATTGCCAGTAGTTTGAATTAAGGTTTGTGTAGGAAATCGGGGCGCCGCAATGCAACACCATGGAATCGCCCACATACAGACCGACGTGGGATACGCCGGGGGTGTCGTATGTGCCGACGAAAAACACAAGGTCGCCGGGCTTGGCCTGTGAAGCGGAGACAGGGGTGCAGATGTTGTAAAGCCCTTGCGCCCCCAGCCGTCCCACACTCCATCCGCTGTGATTGATTACCCATGAGATAAAGCCGCTGCAATCAAAGCTGGTGCTTGGGGAGCTGCCGCCCCACACATAGGGATAGCCGATATACTTCTCGGCCTCTTTGAGCATGGCGGCAAATGTGGCGTCCTCCAAAGCCTCCGGGGGTACGTCGTAGTAGGTCGGCGGCTTTAAGGTGGAGGCGTTGGGGTACTGGCTGCCGGAAAACAGGTCGGGCCGGTTGCCCAGCGTGGACATATACAGGGCGTAGAAGCTCAATTTTTCCTCGTCCATGATGTAGACCGGCACATGGGACAGGTCAAAGTTTTCCAGCGTCACATAGCAAATGTAATAGTCATACGGCACTTCCTCACTGGTAGTTTCGCCGGTTTCCGGGTCGGTAGAGGTTTCGGTTCGGTAGCGGGTTCCCACCACGACGTTTTCCGTCAGGATATATTGCTTGTCAAAGAGCATGGACAAATCGCCCTGTACCTCCCCGGCAGTAAATACCCCGTCATGGAGTGCTGACAGAATGGAGATCAGCACATAAGGATAGGCGGGTATGACGTGAAGGATTACACTCTCGGATCGCTCATGGATCAGATAAGCGTTGTGTTCCAGAATGTTTATCTGTTTGCCGACACCATCGAAAACAACATCAAGTTCGGCAGACCCGACGCAACGCACGAGGAGGTGGTCGCGGCGGCAAGAGCCGCCTGCTGCGATGACTTTATCGACGCTCTGCCGGACGGCTATAACACGGTCATAGGCGAGGGCGGAGCAAGTCTTTCCGGCGGCGAGCGCCAGCGCCTCTCGATCGCGCGCGCCATGCTGAAGGATGCGCCGATAGTTATTCTTGACGAGGCAACGGCGAATGTTGACCCCGAAAATGAGGACAGACTACAAAAAGCCATCGAGGCGCTCACGCGGGACAAAACGATCATAATGATCGCACACAGGCTGAAAACCGTGCGCCATGCGGATCAGATACTTGTTATCGACCACGGACGCATCGTGCAGCAGGGCAAACACGAACAGCTGATAAACGAACCCGGCATTTATGCCGATTTCATCGGCGGCAAGAAGCAGACCGTCGGCTGGAAGCTGTAATAAAATCAAACACCCCGCGTATGCCGCACCAAGGTGCGGCATACGCGGGGCTCATGTTCATACGCTTATCTTATTCTCTTTTTTCTTATGCCCGTCACCGCGACGGCGATAAGAACGCCCGCGCTGACGAGAAGCAGCCAAAGCCACAGCGCGGAATTGCTGCTGTCACCCGTCGGCTGCGACTTATCGGGAGCGCCGCTATCCGTCGCACTGCCGGTCGTGTCCGGGACCGTATCTCCGCCGGTAGTCTGCGGCGCACCGGTCGAAACGACCGTGACGGGTGCCATAAACTCCCATGCCGTAAGTGTCTTGCCGTCATCGCTGACATGGAACGCGCCTTTATACGACACGCCATCGAGGGTAAAAGTCACGCCGCTGCCCTCTTTGATGCGGAAACTGTCATCCGAAAGATCCTTTGAGAAGACATAGCCGTCCTTTGCGGTGAGCACTATGCTGTACCAATACTCCCTGCCCGCGATAGGCGCACGCGGCGCGGCATCGGTGCTTTTGATGACATCGTCTCTCGGGTCGCTTTCGCTGCGGGCAGCTTCCCAGCCCTCCTCGGTCACGTCGAACAGCCCCGCGCATGATGCCGCGGGGGACGCGGTAAAGCTCACGGGCGCCGAATGGTCAAGCTCTTTGCTGACATTTACAACGGCAACGTCGGTTATGACATTATCGGTACTGTCTGCGGGAATATCTATCGAGTAAGGACTGTAAATATACAGCGTTGTGCTCATATCCTTTATTTCAAGATTCGTGTTTCTCCCCGGAGTGCCCCACTCATACTCCCCGACCGACACTATGGTCTCATCATCGCCGATAAAGCTGCCTCTGTTTGCGGCAAGAACGATATTGTATGAGTAATGCTTGCCGGCCTCAAAACGGGTGATCTGCTTTTCGGCGGGTAGCGCCGCCATTTTAGCCGGATCGGAGTACCAATAGCGCCCGGTGCCGGACCATACTCCGCCCGCCTCAAGTTGATGTATCTCACGCCAGTACTCATAGGCAACGGTGCATTCGCCTTCGGTGACCGCCGCCGTCGCGCGCGGCTCTTCCCCGGCTTTATATTCAACATAAGTGTATGAAACGTGTATCTTTTTGATGTAATTGATGCCTGATGCAAATGCCGCGACCGATACCGACGACAACACGATGCAAAGTGTCAGCAAAGCTGCGATCGACTTTGTTTTAACGGATATGATTTTCATGGCTGCTCCTTTCGGCGGCATATGCCGCATATGATATTCATTGTAATTATACCATAAACAAAAATGTCGTTACAGCATACTTTCGGAAGAGTCAATTGACTTTTTTGAAACCATTTTCCGCACGGGGCTTTTCAAAACACTGATAATGCTGTATAATGGTGTCGAACGAATCACAACGGAGCGTAGTCATGAAATTCAGTGAAAAATTGAACGGATATATATCTCGGCTCTCCTGCACCGGGCGGGACATCTGCGTGATCTCGGGCATATCGGCATCGACTCTCAGCAGATACCGCAGCGGAGAGCGCGTACCCGAGCTCGGCAGCGCCGCATTTGACGGGCTGTGCGACGCCATTGCCGGGATCGCCTCCGACAGGGGAGACGCAGATATCACCGCCGCATCGGTCAAGGAGGAGTTCATAGCCTGCGAGGACTTCGTACCGACCGACAGAGAGCATCTGCGGCAGAATTTCAATGCTCTTATCGCTTTGCTCGATATCAATCTGACGCGGCTGTGCAAATATGCAAGCTATGACCCGTCCACGGTATTTCGCATACGCAACGGCACAAGAAACCCCGGCGACCCCGAGCAGTTCGCGTCTGCCGTCGCCTCGTTTGTCGCGCGGGAGCTGCGTACTCCGCGGGATATCTCCGCCGTTGCGGAGCTGCTCGGCTGTGAGGCTGACGGCATCGGCGATATTTCGGTGCGCTATGCACTGCTGAAGAACTGGCTGCTTGAGCAGCCGGAAAGCAAAGCCGGCAGCGACAGCATATCGAAATTTCTCAGAACGCTTGACGGATTCGACCTTAACGAATACATCAAGGTGATAAAATTCGATGAACTGAAGGTGCCGTCGGTGCCGTTTCAGCTTCCATCCGCAAAAGCTTATTACGGCATTGAGGAGATGATGGAAAGCGAGCTGGATTTTCTGAAGGCGACCGTGCTTTCAAAATCCACGGCTCCAGTGATCATGTACAGCGATATGCCGATGAAGGAGATGGCTAAGGACCAGGAATTCCCGAAAAAGTGGATGTTCGGCATGGCGATGATGCTGAAAAAAGGGCTGCATCTCGATCAGATACACAACCTCGACCGCTCGTTTGACGAAATGATGCTCGGGCTTGAGAGTTGGATACCGATGTATATGACCGGGCAGATATCGCCCTACTACTTCAAAAACACGCAGAGCAATACCTTTTTGCACCTGCTTAAGGTCTCGGGCACCGCAGCCCTCTCGGGCGAGGCGATAGCGGGACACCACGCCGACGGCAGATACTACCTCACAAAATCAAAGCGCGAGGTGGAATACTACCGCCGCAGAGCCGACGAAATGCTTGAGAACGCCTGCCCGCTCATGGAGGTATACCGCAGCGAACGCGGGAACGAATTCAACACATTTCTGCGTGGGGATGCGGAAAAGCCGGGCAGCCGCCGCAGTATCCTTTCCACTCTGCCGCTCTACACTGCAAGCGATGCGCTTATTGACGCCATCCTCACGCGGCACGGCATTGATGCCGGTCAAAAAGAGACCATAAAAAAATATGCCGCGACAAAGCGGCAAAGGGTTATGACGATACTCGGATCGGCGTCGGTCGAGGACGGGATACCCGTGATATCACACGAAGAATTTGCCGAAAGGCCGCCCGTGCTTGAGCTTTCGGGCATATTCTGCGAAACGGATATCGCATACACGGAGGATGAATATGCCGCGCACCTGAGAGAGACCGAAGCCTTTGCCGAGAAAAATCCGAATTACAGCGTAAAGACCGGCTCGGCACACGCTTTCCGCAACCTGCAGATACTCATTCACGAGGGGCAGTGGGTCATGGTGTCAAAGGGGAAAGCGCCGGCGATACATTTCGTCATACGGCACCCGAAGCTGCGCGGCGCGATAGAAAATTTCATCCCGCCGGTGACGGAAGAATGAAGAACAGGATATAAAGATAAAAGCGGCAGACTCCGATCCGTGCGGTGAGGAGTCTGCCGCTTCCCTTCTCACTCCCCGATACCGAGGACTCTCAGCGGGTTATCCCCAAACAGTGCGCGGGCGTACTCGGGCGAATATCTGCCTCATATCAGAACGCGGCAAGATATTCACCGTCGCCGCACGGAAGCGAAACGTCATAATACGGCGGTTCGTTTTTCCAATTCTGATGAAACCGTATGATTACCGAATCGTGCAGACTGACCGTGACAAAAACACTGAAGTTCTTTTGCGGGAATCGCGCTCTAAGGCGGTCGGCAAGAAGACTGCCGAGTACATCCGCAATATGACACCATCGTTCAAATTCATCCTTTTTCACATTGTCGGCAATATGAACGTGATTTTCAACCGCTTCATACGCTGTTTTATCGGTGATCTCCATATCCGGCGTAAAGCTGCGGCGCGCAGCATCACAGAGAACATATTCGTTCCCCGCAGAATCGCAAACGGTCCCGAAAGCGAAAAGATCTGTTACTGTCTCAAAGTACTCGATTTTTTTCACGGTATCCCTCCGTTTTTAAGCTCCGCAGATCGGAGCATCTCCTTCTCACTCCCCGATACCGAGGACTCTCAAAGGATTATCCCAAAACAGCGCGCGGGCATACTCGGGCGAATATCTGCGCTCCGTAAGCCCGAACGCCGCCGAAAGCTGCGGTGTGCGGCGCGTCACGCCGTGCGCATCCGAGGCGACTATATCGGCAATATGCCCGTCAAGGCACTTTTTTGCTCTCATCCTGCATCCGAAGCCGAATTTTCCCACGACGGAATCCGAATCTATCTGTATCAGCGCACCGTCTGCCCTGAGCGCTCTCGCCTCGCGCAGGTCGGAATGCAGCCGCGTATATCTTTCAACATGGGCAAGTATCGGTCGGTATCCGGCGTTCAGTATGCTCCTCACACCGCGCATTATGACGTCGGCATCCTCATTTTCGCTGAAATCCACAAGGACGTTATCCGTCCCGTTCAGCGTGCGGCAAAGTCCTTCTGCGATCCGCTCGGTGCAGCCGTCGGTATAATGGAGCTCGTTGCCGAGACAGAGCTTAAGGTCATACCCGCGCGACACGGCATAGGCTGCCGCGCGGCTGTACGCCGCCTCCGACGCGCGGCGGTTGTCGGAGAACGCCGCAGGGTACCAATGCGGGGTAAAGCAGATAACGCGCGTGCCGTCGGCATACGCCGCATCGATCATGCCGCGCATATCCGCCTCTGTCGCCGCGCCGTCGTCAACTCCAGCCAACGCATGAATATGTATGTCCGCAAACCGCATCGCGCTCTCCCCTTTATACTGCTTTTTTACACATTTATTATAGCATCTCACATACCGATTGTCAACAGCGCCGCAGCCTTTTCGCGTGTGCGTTCATGCGTTATAAAAAATTCACAAATCAATGTTGACTCGCCCGCGGCGTCAATGATATCATATTGGGGTGTGCGGATCGGAAAAGGGCGGCGTGCCCGCATGATCCGAAAAGAAAAGGAAGTGATCGTTTGAGGGGCAACGGACAAAGCCTTGATATGACCACCGGCACGATATGGCGCAAAATGGTTGCGTTCGCCGTGCCGGTGTTTCTCGGCCAGATGTTCCAACAGCTTTACAACACGGCAGACAGCGTTATCGTCGGTAATTTCTCCGGCAAGGGAGCGCTTGCTGCCGTTTCAAGCAGCGGAAACCTGATATTTATGATGACGGGCTTTTTTACCGGTCTGTCATTGGGCGCGGGCGTCGTCATCAGCCGCTATTTCGGGGCAAAAAATTTCAAAGCCATGGAGGCTGCCGTTCACACGAACATAGCCTTCGGCACGGTGTGCGGCGTCCTTATGTCGGTAATGGGGATCTTTCTTGCGCCGCAGATGCTCATCGTCATGAACACGCCCGAGGACGTTCTGCCCCTCTCCGTTACATATTTCCGCCTGTATTTTATCGGCGCCTTCTTTTCGCTTATGTACAACACCTGCATGGGCATACTGCAGGCTGTGGGCGACAGCAGAACGCCGCTTTACTACCTGATATTCTCCTCGGGCGTGAACATAGTCTTTGACCTCATATTTGTCGGACCGCTCAACATGGGCGTTGCGGGCGCGGCGATAGCCACCGTTCTGAGCCAGGCTATCAGCGCGGCCATGTGCTTTATAAAGCTGCTACGCTCTTCCGGCCCGGAGCGCGTGGTGCTGAAACGCATAAGATTTGACTTTTCCATGCTCCGCCAGATCGCCGGTCAGGGCATCCCCTCCGGCATACAGAATTCGATCATTTCGATAGCCAATGTGGTCGTGCAGAGCAATATCAACACCTTCGGCTCCAATGCAATGGCGGGCTGCGGCGCTTATGCCAAGGTCGAGGGCTTCGTTTTTCTCCCGATAACAGCTTTCACCGCGGCAATAACTACCTTTATCGGACAGAATCTCGGCGCAAAGGAACACGAGCGCGCAAAGCGCGGCGCGCGCTTCGGCATCATCTGTGCCACGTCAATAGCAGAGCTTTTCGGCGTGATACTTTATTTCATATGCCCATATGTCATAAGAATATTCAATAACGACCCGGCGGTCGTCGCCATCGGCGTGTCGCAGATGCGCACCGAGTGCTTTTTCTTTTTTGCACTGGCATTTGCCCACAGCGTTTCGGCAGTTATGCGCGGCGCGGGACGGGCGCGCATGCCGATGTTCACCATGCTTGCGTGCTGGTGCATCCTGCGCGTGACATACATCACCTTTGCTGTAAGGGCGTTCCCGGTCATTGAAACGATCTTCCGCGCGTACCCGCTCACGTGGGGCGCCAGTTGCGTGGTGTTCCTTATCTATTATCTCAAAGCCGACTGGGTACACACCTTCGACCGTCGTGAAGCGGCAAACGCGGCGAAGGCCAAATAAAAAAACGGGGTGCGAAATGAAAAAGCAAATAAAAGACCTGACTCTCTCCGCAATGTTTGCGGCGCTCGGTATGGTACTGCCCATGATCACCGGCAGCATACCGCAGATAGGCAATATGCTGCTCCCCATGCACATTCCGGTGTTTTTCTGCGGACTTATCTGCGGCTGGCAGTACGGTCTCGCGGTCGGTGCGGTTCTCCCCGTCATGCGCTCTCTTATCTTCGGAATGCCCCCGCTGTATCCGGTCGCCGCTGCCATGACATTCGAGCTCGCAGCTTACGGCTTCGTGTCGGGATTCCTTTATAACCGTTCGAAAAAGCAGGGCGTCGCCGCTCTTTACCTCTCGATCGTAGCAGCCATGCTCGCGGGGCGCATCGTATGGGGCGCCGCCGAAGTGATACTGCTCGGTATAGCCGGCAACGCGTTTACGTGGCAGGCGTTTATGGCGGGAGCGTTCCTCAACGCCGTCCCGGGCATCATAATACAGCTCACCCTCATACCGGCGCTGATGGTCGTGCTGGACAGGCTCGGGCTCGTAAAGTTCAAACGTACCGCAGAATGAAACTCTGCCCGCCGGCTTGAGTGGGTCCGATTTATCTAAATAGGTTAGCATCAAAAAAGGACGGCGAAGTCCGCATTCACTTAAGGACGAAGGATGCTCAAAAAGGATACGGCATAGCTTACGATCATGTGGGCTATGCCGTTCCTTTTTGCTCTTGTTGCGGGATATCGACCACGCCGATGAAGTTCCACCAGATGACCAAGGTCTGCTTTTTTGTCCGTGTACCGGGGACTTTCTCCGGTTTCTTCACCTCGATCTTCTCCACGAAAGAGCGGATGATCTCTGCGGTAAGTTCTGTAATGTCCGTGTACCGGCGCACCATTCCCAAGAAGGAATCAACATTCAGGCGTTGCTCCCGAGCCTCCGCAATAGCCGCCTCCAGTTCTGAGACTTTTGCTTCCAATTGCTTTTGCTCGGTTTCGTAAGTAGCGGACATTCGGGAAAAACGGTCATCGGATATTTTCCCGTCGATGTTATCCTCGTAGAGCCGCTGCATGATACTATCCAGCTTTTTGATGCGTTCTTTTCGAAAATCGACTTCTTTTCTTCTGCTTTTACGATGATTTATAGGATAGCGTACACCAACGGAATATTAGCTTTCAGCGATTTTAAGAGTCACAAACGATACCAGCAGAGGCTCAAACGCATGGCTCCGATGAAATTTCATCGCGTGCTACAGCATGAAAATTTCCACCCTGCAACGCTGCAGGGTGGAATCTCCACTCAAATGTTTTTCACTGCATGCTTGACAGGCGGCGACTCAGGACGAAAAATCACGTTTCTTTGCAACGGTTTTTAAGCGTTCAACAATCACTTCATAGCGCGCATCGGAACGCAAAGTAGTGGCCTTACTGTTACGGTGTCAGCAGAATTTATTCCTTACGGTAAAAATCCCGGTAATGCAACGCAAGATCAGGTGTTCTTGCTTGGCGTCGGGGAAGCGAAGAGATATTTTAGCTCCGATAGCGCAAGACAGTGTGAGCCTACGGATTATGCAGTTGCTAATGGCGCTTTGAAAATCGATGATAGCAACTTCTGCTGGTGGTGGCTGCGGTCGCCCGGTTACTACCATGAGTCGGCCGCCATTGTCTACAGTGACGGCAGTACCGACGACGAGCACGGCACGGCTGTCCACGATGTTGATACTGGCGTTCGCCCCGTTTTATGGATTGATTTGAACTCTTAACTCTTTTAATCTCAAATCATCCATTCAGTGCCGCAGACGCAAATTTTATCCCATCCAGTGGAGAAATCGCGAAGCGAAAGAGGGGAAATCTTAATATCCGCCGTAAGGCGGTCGCGCAATTTTTAAAAACGGCAAGTGCAGAATTTGGAACGAAAACAGAGCGAAATAACTGTAATTACAAAAGTAAAAGATTTATGTTCCTATATTTAAAAAACAGAATTGATTATCTCGACTGGCATTTCTATATGACCAATACCGAAAAGGTGATTGGCAAAGTCAGCAAAGCACAAAGGTCTAATATAAGCATAGCATAAATTTATTTCTTATGGCAATCAGGCAGAAATGCTTGAAATATAAACTAAGGAGAAACAGAGATGAAAGTGTTATCATTAGTAGTCTTGGTGACTCTCTTGGTGTTGTAGTGCGTAAAAATCACTACAAAAATCAAGGGAGTCCCGACCCCTGATTGGGTTGAGGTAGTGATCAGCGTACTCGATGTAGTAAATGACATCTTGTAGCTGCTGTCCTTGATCTTCCCAATTTAAGGGTAGGTTGAAAAACCTAAGAGCACCGTCGATTATGGCGGTGCTCTAAAATTATTCTTATCCAACACCCCCCACAACTCTACCGCAGCAGAACACACTGTCATGCTCGGAGAGGCGTATGGGCTTATACTTTTCGTTATGCGAGATCAGGCAACCGTCCCCGCGCTCCTTGATGAAGACATCGCCATTGACAACAAAGATACCGATCTCGCCGACATCGACGGAGTCGCATTTTTCAACAAACACCTTGTCTCCGTCATGGTAAGTCGGCTCCATGCTGTCACCGCCGACAGAAATAACAAAGTCCGCCTTCTCCGCTTCCTTGGATTCGGGAACAAGAATCTCCTCGGCAAGCTCGCTGTCAAGGATATTTCCCGTGCCTGCGGAAGCCGGAAGTGTGTAATAATCCATTCTGAGCATACGGCACTTGGCTTTTCTGCCGGTCGCAGATACTCGCCTGTACTCGCTGTCGATCAGATAATCCACGATTTCTTTACCGTGTTCGTCAAGGACGCGGTATTTTTTTATCGTTTCCCATTCGGCAGCCGTCGGGCGTTCCGACATCGACCTGCAACCGATCATCTCGTCTGCGGATACATCAAGAAGGTCGCAAAGCTTCGCCAGCTTGTCACAGTCTGGGCGACCGATTCCTTTTTCCCAGTTGTATATCACCCTGCCGGAGCTTTCGCCGAGCGCATCGGCAATCTCCTGCTGCGTCATGCCGCGGATACCTCTGTATTTTTTAATCTGTTCGCCTATTACGCTCATGCAAGATTCCTCCGAATTTTATTACGCATACAGTATACCACATCTCATTGTAGTTGTCAAGAACAAATACAATTATTTTGTGTGCAGCTATTGACAACACAATATTTTTGTAGTATAATATCAAATACACAACGAGAAAGGAGAACAATATGGCAGGCAAGCGAAAAAACTTCTTTATGGTTGACAACAGAATCTTTGAATACGGTCTGAAGCCGCGGGACATCGCCGTCTATTGTTTTCTTTGTCGTCGTATGAACCGGGAAAGCAATGTGGCTTTTCCTTCCCGGAGAGATATCGCAAACGGGTGCGGAATCAGGAAAGAGGAAACCGTGGACAAGGCAATCAAGGCTTTGCTCGAAAAAGACCTGATTGAAAAATTTCACCGCAGGTTTATAGATAGACGCGAAATGAACGTTGAACTCAGGTACTGTACCAACAATTTTTAGCGACTTTCACAAGACCGATGCGCTCGCAAGCAGCTAATCCAAGAGGTGAGTCATCATCATCTGCATTAGCGTTACCAATGGCAGCATTATCTTGCAAACAACTTTCAATCGCATACTTCCACATCAAATCAATGGCTTGTCTTTCGTTTGACGAATCAAGTGTAAAAATAGCGCCGATATCGTATTTTCTGAATTCACGAATCCGGTCAAGTGTAGGCATCGCAAGGCAAACAAGTTTTCCGTTTTCAAATATCCCCATCGGTCTCATACCGATGTTGCCTTTTCCGTCAAAGTGGATTTGGATTGCTCTGATGTGGCATTCTGCGCATCCGCCGCTTTGTTTGAACACTTTTATGAAAGGCATATCTTCTATGGTGAGCAAACGAATTTCCATTCCTACATATTCGGGAACAGCAACCGTATCTTTGGGATAGATCATGTCGTATCCGTAACGGCAGGTCAGCCCAAGCTTTGCTACTTCGGCATCAAAACCCTCCCATTCCGTACCAACCGATCTGCGGACGGAGAATCTCGGATTTGTGAGTTTTCCTAAGAGTTTCAGGTAAGGCAAAGCATCAGCCTCGGTTTCGCAGACGAGCGCTACAGCAGGCTCTGCGGAGTTGTAATCAGATACATAAATAAAATGTTCAAGCGGTTCGGAATTGCCAAGTGTGAGGATTTCGGATTCTGTAACAGTCATTCCTACAATATCCTCAGCATATTTGAGCGGATTGTGAGTGAAGCAAAAATCAAGGGCAAGATCAATATCCGATACGTTTAATTCAGGAAAGCTTCGTCTGAAATGACTGATTGCAATTTTACCGGAAAGGTCATGCCAGGTAACCGCCTCTTCGGAATATTTCTCACGGTATTCGCTCGGCGTAATACTGTAAAAACTTTTGAAAGCGCGAGTGAAGCTCTCAGGGCTTGCATAACCAAAGTCAAGAGCAATTTCCAGTACGGTCTTGGGCGTTCTGCGAAGCTCAAGTGCGCTTCTCGTTAACTTGTAAATGCGAGAGTATTCCACAGGACTATACCCCGTATGCTGTCTGAATATTGCATCAAAGTAGGTGAGTGAAAATCCTGCATTGTCCGCAATGCTTTGCAGTGACAGATTGTTTTGGGGATTCTTTTGTATAAAACCGATGGCTTTGTCAATTAAATTTTTGTTTTCCATAAAGTCATCTCCTTTCTGTACTTGCATTTTAGCATACGTGTAATACAGTTGTCCTTGCAGAGATTATGGACTTTGATTATATCATAAAAGTTCGTTAAAACCAACCTCTGGCACAAAAAGAGCAGGATCCACGACATCCGATTTTCAAGCAGGTTAAAGCCGCGCCACAATTTCGGCTCGGCGCTTAACATCAGACGGCAGAGCCGACCGGATTTGCGAGATTTCACGAGAAAATGCGAGATTTTGAGAGATTCCGAAAAAAGTCGTTTGTGTCACTTTTTCGGAGTCATGGCGCTGAAATTCGCTTTCTATACCACAATTCACGGAAAAGGCAGTCTTTTAGGCACTTTTTGTGCGACCGAGGAATGTCACTGATATTATCTCAGCTGATAATGAAAAGGGGGATGTAGCTCTTAAAAATGCGAATTTGTGTACATAAAGGCTTGCCAAACAAGCGTAGGCAAGCAGGAAGGTTTTGATATTTCAATGTAAGGGAGGACACTGATTTGAACATGAAAAAGTTTTGGAAGCGATTACAAGCTATACTGAGTGACAACAGAAGCGGCTTTTTCGGTGCAGAAGATTACGATCAATGTGTGGAAAGTCACAAGCAAGAACTTGAAGAAAGAGAAAAAGCCGAAGCCGAAAGGCAACGAAAAGAGGAAGAACTCCTCGCGACATGGTTTTTCCGGGAAGAATATCTGAACGCCGGTTGGTTTAAGCGACTGCTACTGACAATTGAATTCTTGATCCGAGATAAGCGCGGCGAGGGGCATATCCCGCAGATTCCCGATAAAGTCCGAATGGAGATCGCCCGCTGTCTGCTGCCGGATATTATTGCATTTTGCGAATCCGAGAAAGGACAAAAAGAGTTTGAGGAGTGGAAAGCTCAACAAACACTAAAGCAAAACGAAAAGAGCGAGGTCGCGTGACCTCGCTCTTTTCATACTAATGTAAACTATAGCCTAATACTCATAGCAAAAAAACAAATCCGAACCAATTTCGATTTACGAAATAGTTCGGATTTGTTTCGCTTGGTGACCCGTACGGGAATCGAACCCATGTTTCCAGCGTGAGAGGCTAGCGTCTTAACCGCTTGACCAACGGGCCATACTGCTCACGACTTGCTTATTATATCACAGCAAAGCAAAAAATGCAATACCTTTTTTCAAAAAAATCGCGCAAATTCTCATTTTATTTTTTCGGACACATACCGACGGTCGGTTTACGGTCCCACGACTGTCTTTTTTCCGTATCCTATTGACACCTCCCCTGTCGGGGCATATAATTAAAGCATAACGGTCGCCGCGGCGGCCAAAAGTCCGCACGACCGCCCCATTACTGTTATGCCGCCGACGGCGGAGGAACGGAGATGCCATGGACAGAAGGCTTGAATTCGTCAAAATGCAGGGCTGCGGAAACGATTATATTTTCATAGACTGTCTCGATGCCCCGGTGCCGGACCCGTCATATCTTGCGATAAAGCTCTCCGACCGTCATTTCGGGATAGGCGGCGACGGAGCAGTATTCATCTGCCCGTCGGACAAAGCCGACGCAAAAATGCGGATGTTCAACCGCGACGGCAGTGAGGGGCTTATGTGCGGCAACGCTGTACGCTGCGTCGGGAAATATCTTTACGACGTTCGCGGCGTGCGGCGCGGGCAGATAACGGTGGAGACTTTGGCGGGCGTGCGCGCCCTTGACATGATCACCCGCGGCGGCATTGCTACCGGCGCGCGCGTAATGATGGGAAAAGCGGAGTTCGCCCCGCAGAATATCCCCGTCCTTCTCACCGGTGAAAGCGTTATCGGCCGCAGGGTCACGGTAGGCGGTGCCGGATACACAGTCACGTGCGTATCGGTCGGCAATCCTCACTGCGTTGTGTTTTGCAACGATCCCGATGCGCTTGACCTTGAAGCCGTCGGTCCGGAATTTGAAAATTCTCCGCTTTTCCCCGAGCGTGTGAATACCGAGTTCGTACGTGCGGAGCCGGACGGCAGCCTTTATATGCGCGTATGGGAGCGCGGCAGCGGAGAAACGCTCGCCTGCGGCACCGGTGCATGCGCCGCGGCGGCTGCGGCTGTCGAAAACGGATTTTGCCCGCGCGGAGAGGACATTCCCGTTCACCTTCGCGGCGGCACGCTGACCGTGAGATATGACGCCGACGGCACGCTTTTTATGACCGGAGATGCGGTGGAGGTCTTTCGCGGGAGCATTGAAATACCGTGACCGTGCCAAACGGTTGACAAACAAATAAAAATACTGTATACTGTAAGCGGCAACTATTCAAAAAACAGGAGGTCGGAATGAAAAACAAGAGCTACGGTATTTACTGCATTTCGGTGCTGCTTCTGGTTATTGCGGCATCGGTGTATCCCATTATCATGGGTGCACGCATTCTCGCGGACTGGCTGCCCGACGGCATCGTTGCGGCTGCCGACTATCCGAAATACGTTATTCCATACACACCGCTGAGCCTTGCTCTCATAGCAGGCACAGCGCTGCTTCCGCTCTTTCTCAGATATCTGAAAAAATGGGCGACACCAGCCGCGTCTGCCCTTTCGCTCGGCATTTTCTTTGCCGCAGAGCATTTTCTTGAAGGGTTGACGGTCGAAGCCGACATAAGCGGTCTCATAATGGTGCCGAACGTTACCGAAAATGTGGACCTCGGCAACTGGCAGATGTATATGTGCGCGATAACGCCGCCGCGCGTCAGCTATGAAATAGGGATAGAACCGATAGATTTTTCAAAAACGCAGGTCGGGATCCTTGCCGGCGAATACAGTCCGGCATTCAAACTGCATTTTTATCTTATTTCAACGGTGCTGATAATAGCGATCACAGGTTGCATTTACGGTTTTGGTCAGATGCTGAAAAGCGGCGACCGCTCCCGCCGTACAGCACTCATTCTTCAGGCATCGTCGGCAGCGGTTTTTCTCGGACTTTGCATTTTCGCTTGCTTCACTGCATTTTTCAGAACCGGCAACATCCGCGTCGGCACAGCGTCGGCATGGCTCATGTGCATATTCTTTATACTTCTCGGCATGACGTGCGGAATATATCTCGGCTCGTACCTGCTGCGCCGGCGGCGCGTACTTTCGGCTTTGCTTCCCGCCGTGTCAAGGCCCGGCCCGCACATCACCTTGTGCTGCTCCCCGCCGTGCTTGCCGCCGCTATGACTCTTGTTATGTACATAGGTGAAATGATACTGCTTTCGGGCAATCTTTACCGCTTCGGCGATGGAACTTTCTTTGACGGCATTGCCGGCATAGTGCTGGCACCCGCCGATATCATGGTGATCCTTGCCTCCGGTGCACTCACCGCGGGAATAATGCTGCTGCTTACACGCCGGCAGACAGCAGCAGTCGATCAATAAGATAAAAATCAGCTGTCTCCAACCGGAGCGGCTGATTTTTTTAAATACTACTGTTCAACCGCAAAAAATTTATCCAAACCTATTGACAAGTGCGCCCGACGGTTATATAATACGTTCAATAACATACCAAACC
Source organism: uncultured Anaerotruncus sp. (assembly GCA_905210995.1). Lineage (GTDB taxonomy): Bacteria > Bacillota > Clostridia > Oscillospirales > CAG-272 > CAG-390. The sequence continues at coordinate 15,794 of CAJLZE010000015.1, read as the reverse complement.
ACTCTGTTAGTGGTATTGGACTTTTGCGCATCAATACAATGGAGGACAGAACAATGTCACGTATTTACACTTCGGCAGACCAGCTTATAGGTTACACCCCGCTGCTTGAACTCACACACATAGAAAAGAAATTCGGGCTCAAAGCAAAGATCCTCGCAAAGCTTGAATATTTCAATCCCGCAGGCTCGGTAAAGGACAGGATCGCCAAGGCGATGATAGACGACGCCGAGGCGCGCGGGCTGCTTCACGAGGGTTCGGTCATAATCGAGCCGACCTCTGGCAACACCGGCATAGGTCTTGCTTCGGTCGCCGCGGCGCGCGGATACCGCATAATCATCGTGATGCCCGAGACCATGTCGGTCGAACGCCGCCAGATCATGAAAGCTTACGGCGCCGAACTGGTGCTCACCGAGGGCGCAAAGGGCATGAAGGGCGCCATTGCCAAGGCGGATGAGCTCGCCAAGGAGATACCCGGCAGCTTTATCCCCGGTCAGTTCGTTAACCCCGCCAACCCGAAGGCGCATTTTGAGCACACCGGCCCCGAAATTTACGAGGACACCGACGGCGCCGTCGATATTTTCGTTGCGGGCGTCGGCACCGGCGGCACCATCACCGGCATAGGCAGATATCTCAAGTCGAAAAAGCCCGACGTAAAGGTCGTGGCTGTCGAGCCTGCGACCTCGGCTGTGCTTTCCACCGGCGTTGCGGGACCGCACAAGATACAGGGCATAGGTGCGGGCTTTGTTCCCGATGTGCTCGACACAAAGGTCTACGACGAGATAATCCCCGTTGCAAACGAGGACGCGTTTGCGGGCGGCAAGCTCGTGGGCAAAAACGAAGGCGTTCTTGTGGGCATTTCCTCGGGGGCTGCCCTCCATGCGGCGATAGAGCTTGCAAAGCGCCCCGAAAACGAGGGAAAAAACATCGTGGTCCTCTTCCCCGACACGGGCGACCGCTACCTCTCCACTCCGCTGTTTGCGGACTGAGCGGAGAGCGCGGATGAAGATACTTGTCGCAATGAGCGGCGGCGTTGACTCCAGCGTCGCCGCCCGCCTGCTGACCGACGCGGGCAATGAGTGTATCGGATGTACCATGAAGCTTTACGGCAACGAGGATGCGGGCATCTCACGCGCACACACCTGCTGTTCGCTTGACGATGTCGAGGACGCGCGCAGCGTTGCGCACCGGCTCGGAATGCCCTATTACGTTTTCAACTTCTCCGACGATTTCAGAGCGACCGTTATAGACAAATTCGTTGACAGCTACCTTCACGGCATGACGCCGAACCCCTGCATCGACTGCAACAGATATATGAAATTCGGCAAGCTCTACGAGCGTGCAAAAATTCTCGGCTGCGACCATATAGCGACCGGGCACTACGCACGGATAGAATACCGAGACGGCAAATATCTCCTCAAAAAAGCCGTTGACCCGTCAAAGGATCAGAGCTACGTGCTCTATGCGATGACGCAGGACGAGCTTGCGCACACGCTCTTCCCTCTCGGCGGGATGTGCAAGACCGAAACGCGCCGTGTGGCTGATGAGGGCGGGCTCATCAATGCCGACAAGCCCGACAGTCAGGACATCTGCTTTGTTCCCGACGGCGATTACGCCCGCATTATTGAGCTGCATACGGGAAAGCCTACGACTCCCGGCAATTTTGTTGACCGGGACGGCAACATACTCGGCAGGCACAACGGGATCATACGCTACACCATAGGTCAGCACAAGGGGCTCGGCATACCGCTGCCGGGAAAAAGATATGTATCCGCACTTGATCCGGTAAAAAACACGGTGACGCTCGGCGAGGAGGCAGAGCTTTATTCCTCGCACGCGCACGTCGGCGATTTCAACTGGATATCCGGCGAGGCACCCACAGCGCCTCTGCGCTGCAAGGTGAAGATACGCTACCGCCAGCCGGAGCAGTGGGCATCGGTATGTCCGGATGCCGACGGAACGGTGAACGTCACATTCGACGAGCCGCAGCGGGCTATAACGCCCGGGCAGGCTGCCGTGCTTTATGACGGCGACACCGTGCTCGGCGGCGGCGTGATACTGCCGTCGGACCGATAACGAAGCAAGGAGATGCTGCTCCATGATATCAACAAGAGGAAGATATGCCATACGCGTTATGCTCGATCTTGCGGAGCACCGCGGCGGGGACTATATCCCTATAAAAGACGTTGCGGCGCGTCAGGAGATATCGCCGAAATACCTTGAAAAGATCATGCCGCTTCTGACAGGCGCGGGCTTTATCGAAGGCGCGCACGGCAAGGGCGGCGGGTACCGTCTTTGTCGCGAGCCGGACACATACGTGATAGGCGGCATCCTGCGCGCCACCGAGGGCGACCTTGCCCCGGTCGCCTGCCTTGCTGCAGGAGCCGAACCGTGCTCACGCGCACCGTTCTGCCGCACTTTGCCTATGTGGAAGAAGTATTATGAGCTTACGAATGCATTTTTCGACGGAATGACACTTGCCGATCTTATGGAAAATACCGCCTCGGGCGATTATGTTATATAAATCCGAAAACAGCTGCCGTGACTTGTCACGGCGGCTGTTTTTTATCGAAGCCCCGACGCGGCGCAGGACTGCCGCTCCGGGTTCACTTGTGAACAAATTGTAACTTCGGGATTTTCTGCCCGAAAGCCCTTGACAAACTTGTCGGTAGGTTATAAACTATTATTGTCGGTAGGCTACCAACACTCAAAAAAAGACCGAAAGCGGGGTAAGACCAATGAACGAACTGAAGCTCGGCGCGGTAGACGCGCGTTTTGCGGACATAGTGTGGGAAAGCTCGCCCATGTCCACGGGCGAGCTTGTAAAAAGATGCGCCGAGGAGCTGAACTGGAAGCGTCCCACCGTGTATTCCGCGCTGCGCAAATTCTGCGACAACGGCATATTCTGCATGGAAAACGGCACCGTGACAGTGCTGATAACGCGCGACCGCCTTCACGCAATGCAAAGCGCACGCTTTGTAGACGATGTGTTCGGCGGCTCGCTCCCATCGTTTCTTGCCGCATTTTCCGACAGTAAGCGACTGACTCCGGATGATATTGCCGCGATACAGCGGATGATCGACGAGGCAAAGGAGGAATGAGCATGGATGGCTTTGCCGATATCCTGTCCGAAATTTTTCTCGCTGTTCTCAGCATGAGCCTGACGGGTACCGTAGCGGTGCTCGCCGTGATGCTTGCGCGGTGCATCATAAGAAAAGCTCCGCGCGCGCTTATCTGCCTCATGTGGGCGATCCCCGCGATACGCCTTGTGCTGCCTGCGGCGCCCGAAAGCGCGTTCAGCGTGATGCCGAGCGCCAGCCCCGTCGTGTCGGGCTCCGCCAATCTGCCCGCCGTCGGGATAAACAGCGGCATCGCTGCCGTAGGCGACATCGTGAACCCGGCGCTTGACGTCATTCTCGCGCCCGCGGCGGATGGCGCCGCCGTCCGCTACGGTATGCTTTTGCACGCAGCCGCGCTCATATGGCTGACAGGCGTTTGCGCCTTTCTCGCATATGCAATCGTGAGCCGGCTGAAGCTCCGGCGCAGGGTAGCAATGAGCATCAGGGACGACAGCGGGGCCTATCTCTGCGACGGCTTATCCTCCCCGTTCGTTATCGGAATGATACACCCGAAAATATATCTTCCATCAGCACTTGCGGGAGAGACCAAGGCCTTCGTCATCGCGCACGAAAGGGCGCATATATCGCGCCGCGACAACGTATGGAAGCTGATCTCATATGTCATTCGTGCCGTACATTGGTTCAATCCGTTCTGCCTGATAGCCCATATGCTCTTTTGCCGCGATATAGAGCTCGCCTGCGATGAAAAAGTGATAAAGTCGTTCGAATTTGAAGAAAAGCGCCGCTATTCTCAGGCTGTGCTCGATCTGAGCGCCGCAAAAAGCGGGCTGTCGGTCGATGCCCTGCCGTTCGGCGGGATCAATGTAAAAGAAAGGATCAAAAAAGTGCTGAATTACAAAAAACATTCCGTCGCTGCGATAGCATTTGCCGCAGCAGTCTGCGCGGTGCTCGCGCTTTGTCTTCTCACGAATCCGATAACCGCTCAAGGTAAAAACGAACCGGTGATAAACGAGATAAAAGAGGCCCGGTGCGATATTGAAGGTGTAAAGATCATATTCGTGTCGCTCTGCACCGAGGACGGCAGACTTTGCCGGCTCAACATCGACGTAGAAAACGAAGGTCCAGATTCGTGCATCTTCTCGGATGCCGAGCTGTATTGCGGCGACGAACCGATGAAGCCGAAAAAAGGCAGAGGGCTCGGTCTTCCGAATATGTTCATCAGCTCGAACGGAGGACAGATAACTCACTTCACCGCCGACCTCAGCGGCTATGACATTGTCGCAGGCAAGGAATACAGTATCGTTTGGGATGTTTCGCGCGAACCGAACGACATGGAAAAGTATTCCGCACGCATCACCTTTACGACCGGTCTGCTCGACACCGACGATCTGAAAGGGCCTGCGCCCAAGACGGACAGTGAGGTGACCTGTCGGGAGTAAACCGAAAATAACCGAACAGACGGGGCTGTCGCGCTTACACGCGACAGCCCACTTGTTTTTCGTGTCCGTATGTGGTATAATTTATTGAAGAAAAAACCGGCGGACGTACCGCGGCAGGTACAAAGACCGTCCGCTCCGACGGCACGGCGCGAGAGGATGTATAAAATGAAGAAGATAATGGCGGTATTCGGCACAAAGCCGGAAGCGATCAAAATGTGTCCTCTCGTGAGGGAGCTGCGGCGCCGCGCGCGATGCGCCACTGTTGTATGCTATACCGGGCAGCACCGCGATATGTCGCGCGACGTGCTCGAAACATTCGGCGTCATGCCCGACTGCGACCTTTCGGTCATGAAAGAGCGGCAGACGCTTTTCGATATCACGGGAGACGTGCTCGCGCGCATACGTCCGGTGCTCGAAGCCGAAGCGCCGGATATCGTTCTCGTTCACGGCGACACGACGACGGCGTTCTCCGCCGCGCTCGCGGCGTTTTATCTCGGCATACCCATCGGACATATTGAAGCGGGGCTGAGAACACACCGTCTCGATTCGCCTTATCCCGAGGAATTCAACCGCCGCACGGTAGGAATGCTCAGTACCCTTGACTTTGCGCCGACAGAGACGGCGCGGCGCGAGCTCATTGCCGAGGGCAAGGATCCGACACGGATATTCGTGACGGGGAACACCTCGGTCGATGCGCTGAACTTTACGCTGCGCAAGGATTATTCTCACCCGCTGCTCGATTGGGCGGGCAGCAACCGTCTCGTTATCGTGACGGCGCACCGCCGTGAAAGCACCGGAGAACCGATGCGCGGGATGCTGCGCGCCATACGCCGCGTGACCGACGAACACCGCGATGTCAGAGTGATATTTCCCGTCCACCCGAACCCGGACGTTGCCGCGATCGCCGGAGAGATCCTCGGCGGCGACCCGTCGGTGCGCCTCACCGCACCCATAGGCGTTTCGGATTTTCACAACCTGCTCAGCCGCAGCTATCTGTTGCTTACGGACTCGGGAGGTATCGAAGAGGAGGCAACGGCTCTCGGCAAGCCCACGCTCGTGATGCGCGACGTGACCGAGCGCCCCGAGGGTATCGCGGCGGGCGTGCTGCGGCTCGTCGGCACAGATGAAGAAGGCGTGTACGGCGCGTTTTCCTCAATGCTCGACGACAGCGCGGAATACAGGCTCGCGGCGCGGGCGTCGAAGATATACGGCGACGGACACGCCTCCGAGCGCATCGCCGACATACTTGAAGGATTCCTTCTGTAAGCCGATAAAACAATACCGAAGAGCAGTGCCCCACCTTGCGGTCGTGCGCTGCTTTTGCATTGTGCCCGCATATGCACCGGAAATAAGCGGCGCAAATATTTACAATTAGGTATTGCATTCGGGGGTAAAATATAGTATTATTAAACTGGAGAATTTCACTTACAGATACATAGGAGGACACGATGTTCGGATATATACGTCCCGTCGAGCGCGAGCTGCGGATACGTGAATCTGAATATTACCGCGCGCTCTACTGCGGCATTTGCGCCGCCATGGGCAGGCTGTGCGGTCAGCGTGCAATGCTGACGCTTTCATATGATGCGGTATTTATCGCCCTCCTGCGCGCGGCGGTCACGGGCGAACAGCCAGAGGTGTCAAAGATCCGCTGCCTGCGCCACCCGTTCTGCCGCCGCGCGGCGGCGGAGTCGTGCGACGCGGTGGATTCCGCCGCCGTGATATGCACACTGCTTGCCTGCGGAAAGCTGGCAGACGATGCCGCAGACGAACGCGGCATACGCCGCTTCGGTGCGCGCACTGCGGGGCGTTTTCTCTCACGCGCCGCCGGGCGCGCCGGCAGACTTGCCGTCGACGCCGCTGCCGCCGTAAGCAACGGGATGCGCGAGCTTGCGGAAGCCGAACAGCGATGCTCGACTCCCGAGAGCGCAAGCATCGACATTCCCGCAGCGATAAGCGGCAGAATGATAGGCAATGCAGCCGCGGCAGGGCTTGACGGCGCCGCGGCGCGGATAGTGCGCGCCGCTGCCTCGGCGGCGGGCAGGTGGCTCTACTGTGTTGACGCGGCTGACGATCTTGCCGAGGACCGCAAACACGGCAGGTTCAACCCGATATCCCTTCTCTACGGGCGCGGAACGCTGACGCCCGACGAGGCGCTCACGTTTTCGTGCACTCTCTCGGCAGAGCTTGACGCCGCACGCGCGGCGCTCGACCTTGCCGACGCGGAAATGCGCACCCGCGCACCCGAGGCGTGGGCGATATGCGAAAATATACTGACACTCGGAATGCCACGTGCCGCGGCGGGCGTTACAGACAAAATAACCGAAAAGACCGCGCCGGACGCGGGCACAGCACCCGCACCGGCAGGAAAGGAAAAGGAATAAATGTCCGACCCATATCAGATACTCGGTGTTGACCGCAGCGCCGACGACGATGAGATAAAAAAAGCATATCACGATCTGGCGCGCAAATATCACCCGGATAAATACCGCGACTCGGATCTTGCCGATCTCGCAGAAGAAAAAATGAAGGAGATCAACGACGCCTACGACCGCATACGCAAGGAGCGCGCCGAGGGCGGCAGCCGACAGGACACCGGCTACGGCGGCTCCTCCGCAGGGTACGGCAGCACCGGCAGCTACGGCGGCACGGGCTACGGCGGGTACAGCGGCAGCCGCGGATACACCGGCGCGGGCGCCGAGCAGTTCGCGGCGGTCAGATCCTATATAAACCAAAACCGCATAGCCGAAGCCGAGGCGGTGCTCACCGGCATGGGCGCAGAGCTGCGCGGAGCCGAATGGCACTTTCTCATCGGCTGCGTAATGGTGAGGCGCGGCAACTACGCCGACGCGGGCAGACATTTCGACTATGCCTGCGAGCGCGAGCCGTACAACGAAGAATATCAGAACGCACGCGAGGCGCTGCGCCGCAGGAGCGCAACATACACGCAGACCGAATTCTCCCCCGGCTGCGGCAGCCTCTGCACCGCCCTTCTCTGCGCCGACTGCTGCCAGAGCCTTTGCTGCGGCAGCCGCGGCGGATGCTGACATGAGCGCCGCGGGCAAACGCCGGGGCACGCCGTCTCTTGCACGGAGAACGGCTGTCGGCGGGATAGAGGCGGCTCTCGGGATCACCGTAATGTATCTCGGCTCCGTCGTAGATGTTCTCGACCTCTCCGCCGCCGCGTTCGCGTCGTTTCTGCTCATAGCCGTGATATCCGAATCCGGCAGGCGTGACGCACTGTGCGTGTTTGCGGTAACGGCGCTGCTTTCGTGGCTTTTGCTGCCGAACCGCTCGCCGGCACTGCTTTATACGGTATTTCTCGGATATTATCCGATGCTCAAGATAACGCTCGACCGCCTCGGGCGCGTTGCGGGGACGGTGCTCAAGCTCGTAATACTCAACGCCGCCGTAACGGCAGCATATTTCATATCTCATCTTATCTTTGCCTCGGGCGCGGACGACACCTCGCTGCTCTGGCTGTGGTATCCGCTCGTAAATGCGGCGTTCATCATTTACGACATTGCGCTCGGACGGGCTGTGCGCCTTTGGGTGCTGAAGCTGCGCCGTGTGTTCATGCGCGGCAGATAAGAACAATGAAAAGTCAAAAACAAAAAGCCGCGCCGTGCGGGCGCACACGCGGCAAAACGGAGGAAGAAAATGAAAAAGCACCGTAGCAGCACTCTCACGACTGCGGCATTTTGCGGTCTTGCGGCATTTGTTGCCGTCCTTCTGGCGGCGCTCTGCGGCATTTTGCCCACAGCGGCGACCGACACAACGCCCGAGGATCCGATAACCGTGCCGAAAACGCTGAGAAAGATAGAGATATCTTCGGCGCCGGACAAAAAGATATACGACATCGGCGACGCATTCAGCGCCGCGGGGCTCAGACTCCGCCTCATATACAGCGACGGCTCCGCCGAGATAAAATCCGGCGACGCGTCGATGTGCTCCGGCTTTGATTCGTCGTCGGCGGGAGAAAAGACCGTAAAGGTCACATACCGCGGCTTTACGACGGAATTCACCGTGTCGGTGCGCAAGATGACCGGCATAAGCGTCAAAAGTAAGCCGAACAAATCTGTCTACTTCGTCGGCGAGGACATTGACCTCAGAGGGCTCGAGCTGACGGCTACATATTCTGCGGGCCCTGCCGTGACCGTTTACGAAGGATACGAGCTGCGCCGTGAAACACATCTCGGCACGGCGGGCGAGATCACGGTGACGGTACGTTATATGGGCTTTGATACCACATTTACCGTCACGGTAAAGGAAGTGCAGCCCGAGAGCGCCGAACTTGTCGCACCGTCAAAGACCGTATATGCCGTGGGAGACAAATTTGACGGCACCGGCGCCGCTTTCAGGGTAAAGTACAACGACGGCTCGTCAAAGACCGTGACCGAGGGCATCACCTTTTCGGGATTTTCGTCGGACACGGAGGGCGAGAAGACCGTAACGGCAAAATGGGGCAGCTTTACGGGCACCTTCAAGGTGACGGTCAAAGCCGCGTCGCACAAATGCGTTGCGGGCGGCGACCGTGTGATACTGAAGCAGCCGACCTGCACCGAATACGGTCAGGCGGTGCGCTATTGCAGGATCTGCGGTGCGGTCGCCGAGACGGCGCGCCTTGACATGACAGGTCACACCTTCGGCGAATGGAGGATCACAAAACCAGCCACTGCTACGGCGGACGGCGAAAGAACGCGCGCCTGCACCGTGTGCGGCAAGACAGAGACAGAAACACTGCCGCGCCTCACGTCGATACTTTTCGACGGTGACAGAGGCAGCGCCGCGGCATCGGGCGGGTATTCCTTCCCGAACGGGAGCGCCCTCGGCATAAAGGACGTCACATCCTCTCTCGGCGCCGATGAGCGAAAAAAGCTTGAGGACGCCGCCAAAGCAGACGGCATGACGCTCGTTGCGGTAATCGACGTGGCATTCACGCAGAACGGCAAGAGCTTTTCTCCCGAAGGAACACTGACGCTCGTGCTGAAGATACAGTCGGGCAGCGCGGGAAAGTATAGGATATACAAGAGCGGCGCACGGCTTGCGGACGCGACGTGTGCCGACGGGTATGTCACGTTTGCGGCATCGGGCGCCTTTGGCAGATTCGCCGTTGCATTCGCCGCAGTGCCGGACGGCACGACAGCCCACGACTCAACCGCATCTGACACGACGCCCACGACATCCGCACCCGATGCGGCTCCCGAAGGGCCCGATTCGACCTCCGAGCTCACGCCCGCGTCACCCGAGAGCAGTGACGCATCCGCAGAGACAACGAAGGAAGGCATAAACGGCGAAGCCCTGCAAAAGACGATAAAAACGGTGCTGATCGTCGTTGTTGCGATAGTCGTTATCGGCGCCATGTTCTACCTGCTATATATCTATCTGAAAAACAAATATATGCTCTGACGGCATAATGGGTGTTCAAAAACTCAAAATGAGTTTTTGAACACCCATTGCATTTAATTTTTGTCTCAGTTGCTTCTGCCCGCGTCTATCACGGCGTCTATAGCAAGCACGACGGCAAGCCCCATAAGCGAATCCTCATACGGCACGTCGATGAGATAGCAGTCGCCCCATGTGAACCACTCACGGCTTATCGACGCCACCTCGTGCCCCGAGCCGTCGGTTATCGAAAACTCATGCGAAAACGGCGCGCCCTCGACCTGCCAATCGGTGCCTTCGATGATATACCGCGAACCGATAAATGTGAACATTTTCTTTGAGATGGTAGCTCTGAGGGATGAGCCGCAGTATACGTCGTATTTATACCCGAAGGTGAACAGCCGCTGCTCGACCGTTGCGACCTCGTTGTCACGCGTGTCGTAAATATGCAGAACGCGCCCGAGCGAGAGTATCTCGCCGCGCACGTGATAGACCGGGTTACCGTCGGTATCCCACACGTCGTATTTCGCGCCGAAGCTGAACACTCTTTGTTTTACGGTATATTTCATCACTTGCCTCCCGTTTTCGCTCATATTACAAAATATTATAAATGATTTTACGCAAAGTGTCAAGAAATATCACCTTGAGGTCTTGCGCGCGGGCGAAAAAATACATATAATATAATGTGAATAATTATCCTGAAAGAAACGGTCTTGTTTTATGTTATCTGAAAATATAAAGGAACGCCTCTTTACCGCCCCGCGCGGGAAGGCGATAATACTCGGCATCGGTGTTTCGAATCTGCCGCTTGCCGAAATGCTTGCCGACATGGGAGCCGACATCGAGATACGCGACGGAAAGGAATTCGACGCTCTCGGCGATGCCGCAAAAAAGCTTGCCGACCGCGGCGCGGTATTTATATGCGGCAGCGATCCCACTCGCGGGCTTTGCGGCGGCGAGCTGCAAAACGCCGTCATCTTCCGCTCTCCCGGCATAAGACCCGACGCCGGCGATATTCCCGAAGCCGTGCGGCGCGGCGCTCTGCTGACCTCCGAAATGGAATGGTTCTGCGACGCGACACCCGCCACGGTCATTGCCGTAACCGGAAGCGACGGCAAAACGACTACGACCACCCTGACCCACCTTTTGCTCTCGGAGGCGGCAAAAAGGCGCGGCGGCACCGCATATGTAGGCGGGAACATCGGCACACCTCTGCTCTCCCGCGTTTCGGAAATGAAGCAGTGCGACTTTGCCGTGCTTGAGCTCTCGAGCTTTCAGCTCATGACGATGCACGGCGCGGCACGGCGCGCAGCCATCACCAACATCACGCCCAACCACCTCAACTGGCACACGGGCATGGAGGAATACACCCGCGCAAAATACAATGTTTTCGGCAGCGGGACCGAGCTTCTGGTGCTCAACGCCAAAAGCCCCGCCGCGGCAGCGGAAGCCGACGCCGACCCCGATTTTCACGGCGCGGTAACATTCTTTTCCGCTCACACCTCATCGTATGACGAAACGGTCCCCGAGGCGCACCGAGACAACGCATGCGCGGTATTTCTGCGCGGAGACAGCATCGTATTCTCCGACGGCAGGTACGAGGAGGAGCTTCTTCGCCGTGAGGATATAAAGCTGCCGGGACTCCACAACGTCGAAAACTATATGACCGCCGCGGCACTGACGCGCGGGCTTGCCGAAAATGACGACCTGCGGCACATAGCGCGCACATTCGGCGGTGTTCCCCACCGCATCGAGCTCGTGCGCGAGCTTGACGGCGTTAAATATTACAACAGCTCGATAGATTCGACGCCCACGCGCACCGAGGCGGCGCTCTCGGTGTTTGACTGCCGCCCCGTGTTCATTCTCTGCGGGCGCGACAAGCACCTTCCGTTTGACGGTCTTGCGCGTGCGCTTTACGACCGTGCCGGCGGCGTTGTGGTGTCGGGTGAGGCGATGCCCGTTATACGTGCGGCTCTCGAAGCCGAGGCGGCACGGCGCGGCGGCAGCACGCTGCCAGTTGTTTATGAGGACGACTTTTTTGCGGCTGTCGATCGCGCGAGAGAGCTTGCGCGCCCCGGCTCCGCCGTGGTGCTCTCACCCTCCTGCACGAGCTTTGACCGCTTCCGCAATTTTGAGGAGCGCGGCAACGCCTTCCGCGAATATGTGAACCGACTCAAATAAACCGATCAAAATAAAAATGAAAAAAAATATCGATCCTTCCGCCCCCGTCGGCGTGTTCGACTCGGGCGTCGGCGGGCTCACTGTGCTTGCCGAGCTGACACGGGCGCTGCCGCATGAGGATTTCATCTATTACGGCGACGAGGCAAACGCTCCCTACGGTGCACTGACGCATGACGAGATCAGGCGCGTGTCGCTCGGTGTGGCGAAAAAGCTCGTCGGGATGGGTGCAAAAGCCATAACGGTCGCCTGCAACACAGCTACCGCAGCCGCGGTGGAAGCGCTGCGCGAGGCTTACACCGACATTCCCGTGATAGGCACCGAGCCTGCGGTAAAATCGGCAGCCGACGCGGGGGATCGCCGCATTCTCGTTCTCGCAACACCGGTAACGGTAGCCGAGGAGAGATTTTCAACGCTCGTGAAAACACGCTGCTGCGGCGCCGAAGTAATTGCGGTCCCCTGCCCGGGGCTTGCAACGATGATAGAAGAAAACGACCCCTCAAGTCCGGTATTCGGCGAATATCTTGATAAACTCATCTCCCCGCACAGGGGAAGATTCGACGCCGCCGTGCTCGGCTGCACTCATTATCCGCTGATAAAGGACGCCGTTATGCGTGCCGTCGGCGACGGCATCCCCGTTTTTGACGGCGCTGCGGGCATCGCCAGGCAGGTGGCAAGACGCCTGCACGACGCGGGCATCGAAGCCCCGGCGGACAAGCATGGCAGCGTTACGCTCATGTCGAGCGGCGACGTGTCGCGCCTTGAGTCATTCATGGCGCGTGTGACATCACAGAAATAAAAAAACGAAAGCGGTATTGAAATGGAAAACAACGAGATCACGGCTCTTGCAGCCGAAGCGGAGCGCGCCCTTGCGCCCATATTTGCGGAAATAGACGAAAACTCCTACCGCCGCACCGCCGACGTGCTTACGGCGTTTGAAAACAACAAGGTGAGCGACGGCTGCTTTGCGGGAACGTCGGGCTACGGCTATGACGACAAAGGCAGAGAGGTGCTCGACAGGGTGTATGCCGAGGTATTCGGAACCGAGGCGGCGCTCGTGCGCATCAACTTTGTAAACGGAACACACGCCCTCTCGACCGGGCTTTTTGCCCTTCTTCGCCCCGGCGACACGCTTTTCTCGGTCGCGGGCAAGCCATACGACACGCTTGAGGAGGTCATCGGCATCTCCGGCACGCCCGGCAACGGCTCGCTTGCCGACTTCGGCGTAAAATACGCTCAGCATGAGCTTACCGCCGACGGCAGACTCGACACCGACGGCGTTCTTGCCCGCCTTGCCGCCGACCCGACGGTGAAGGTCGTGTTCATACAGCGCTCAAAGGGTTATCTCAACCGCCGCACGCTCACGCCGGACGAGATCGGCGAATTTTACGACGCCGTAAAGTCCGCTCACCCGGACGTATGGGTGGTGGTCGATAACTGCTACGGTGAATTCACATCCCCCGCCGAGCCGCGCGCGGATATGCTCATCGGCTCGCTCATCAAGAACCCCGGCGGCGGAATGGCGGAGACCGGCGGCTATATCGCGGGAAGCGCCCGCGCCGTCGAGCTTGCCTCGTACAGGCTAACGACCGTCGGCACAGGCGCCGAGGTCGGCTGCACGATGGGGCAAAACAAAAACCTCTTCCGCGGCTTCTTCTACGCTCCGCACACCGTTGCCGCCGCGCTCAAGACCATGCACCTTGCGGCATATATTTTCGAAAAGCTCGGCTACGAGACCTCGCCCGCGTGGGACGAGCGCCGCTCGGATATAATCCAGACCGTCGTAACTCACTCGCCCGAGGCGCTCTGCGCTTTCTGCCGCGGAATACAGTCGGGCTCTCCGGTTGACGCCTACGTCGAACCCGTACCGTGGGCAATGCCCGGCTATTCCGACGAGGTGATAATGGCTGCGGGTGCGTTCGTGCAGGGCTCGTCGATAGAGCTTTCCTGCGACGGTCCGCTGCGCGAGCCGTACACCGTCTACCTTCAGGGCGGTCTGACATACGAAAGCGGAAAATACGGAATACTGAAGGCAGCGGCTGCTGTCGGCAGATGCGCAAAAATAAAAACACGGCAGATCAATATCCATAAAGAAAGGTCACAGAAATAAAATGAAAAAGAAGACAGCACTCAGCCTTGCCATACTTACTCTCATCCCCCTACTCCTGCTCACCGCGTGCGGCAGCTCGGGCGTCGATGTTCCCGACGGAATGAAGCTCGTCTCGTCGGATGCCGAGGCATTTTATCTGTTCGTTCCCGGCACGTGGGTACCCAACGACTCGTCGGGCATCGCGTCGGCTTATTATTCCGACAAGGACCGCTCAAACGTCAGCCTGACCTGCATGGTCCCGACCGATGTGACCACCCTTGACGGCTATGTTGAAAAATGCCGTGCGGAGCTTGCGGCGGCGATCCCGAATTACGCACCGGTGGGTGAGGTCACCGACGCCGTGCTCGGCGAGCGCAACGGCAAATCCTTTGAATACACGTCGTCGATCGCCGACGTGAACTACAAATACCGCCAGATAGTTGTCATATACAAAAATATGTTCTACATCTTCACATACACCTCGACTCCCGAGGGCTATGACCTTCACGCGGACGAAGTGGAGCAGATCATCGCAAAGGTGAAATTCAAATAATGAACGACAACACGGTCTATCTTGACAACAGCGCGACGACAGCCCCATCCGAAGGCGTTATCGACGCCATGACCGCAGCAGCGCGCTGCTACGGCAACCCGTCCTCTGTCCATGCGGCGGGACTTGAAAGCGCGGCGCTGCTGCGCTCATGCCGCGCCGAGGTCGCGGCGGCATTCGGGCTGCGCCGCTCGGATGATTTTCACATCATATTCACCGCCTCCGGCTCCGAGGCAAACAACCTCGCCATACGCGGCACGGCGTTGGCAAAAAAACGCCGCATATCCAACCGCATCATCACGACCGACTCCGAGCATCCGTCGGTCGCCAACACAGCCGCCTCACTTGCCGCCGAGGGCTTTGAGGTAGTGAAGATACCGACGCGCGGCGGCGCGCTCGACATGGCTGCGCTCGAGCGCGAGCTTGACGGCGGCGCACTGATGGTATCTCTGATGCTCGTAAACAACGAAACTGGCGCGCGCTACGACGTTGAACGCGCCTTCCGCATGGCGCACGCCAAAAACCCCGAGATTGTCACTCACTGCGACGCGGTCCAGGGCTTTATGAGAATCAAATTCACCCCGGCAAGCCTCGGCGCCGACCTTGTGAGCGTCAGTGCGCATAAAATACACGGTCCCAAGGGTGTGGGCGCACTTTGCGTCGCACCAGGAATGATACGCGCCAAGCGCCTCGCGCCCGTCATTTACGGCGGCGGGCAGGAGGAGGGCTTCCGCTCGGGGACAGAAAACCTGATAGACATCGCGGGCTTCGCCCGTGCCTGCACGGAGGCACGCGAAAACGCCGAACGCGACGCGGCACACATGGACGAGCTTTACCGCCATGCGCTCGATGTGCTGCCCGCAGCCGGCGTGCGGCTCAACCTTCCGACAAACGCCGCGGGACACATAGTAAGTCTCACCCTTCCGGGCATCAGAAGCGAGACGATGCTGCATTTTCTCTCCGAAAAGGGCATTTTCGTTTCGGCAGGCTCGGCGTGCTCGTCGCACGCGCACGGACCGAGCGGAACGCTGCTCGCCTTCGCGGGGCAGATTGAAGGGCGGGAGGATGCGGCTGCG
>CAJLZE010000014.1 GCA_905210995.1 uncultured Anaerotruncus sp. | reverse complement strand
GCCGCGCAAAGCGCGGCATACGGGGCTTTTTTACAGTGATATCACTTGAAATCCGCCGATACGGTCAGGTCGCCGGAAAATTCCTTCTTGCCGCTGTTGTCCGTCAGCGTGCCGGACACCACACGGTAGCCCGCGAACGTCTTGCCGTTCTCAGCCACCGGAGTAACGGTGAGAGAGCCGTCGGCGCCGACGGATATATCGAGCCTGCCGCCCTCTGCGACGAGCTTTATCTGCCTGAGCGAGGAATCGGTGCAGCGCAGCGTCATTCCTCCCTCGCCGCCGAGAACGACGCCGGAAAGATAGGTCTTTGTGACGGGGATCGTGTATTTATGACCGTAATCCGCCATCGGAGTGCAACCCGATATCCTCGCATAATCGACCTTTACGCCGCCGAGAGAGTCTTTTGAGGTGTATTCGCGCCCCGTTACGGTGTTGTTTTCACAAAGAAGCCCGTCAACGAACCTGAATTCGAAGAAAAATCCGTCGCCGGCGAATTTGTCGTCGACCGTGATGCTGTTGCCGCGGACGGTCAGGTTTTCAATGCGGTTTTTCACCAGCCTGTAGCCGCGGTAAAGCTTTGCGGTCTCCTTGTACCAGCTTACGTAATATGCGTTCGAGTCGTACTCCGCGTCGTTGATGAGCGAGTTTGAAACGGCGTTCACCGCCATGCGCATTTTGGTGTTGCCGCCGAACACGAACTCGTTGTTTTCTATGACGGTATTTATCGATCCCTCGCAGGCATCCTTTTTCGCATAGTATGCCGTGACCTCGGTGCCGGAGGCGTTTTTCACCTTTACCGTGGAGTCGGAATTTTTAAGTATCATATGTATCTGGCTCGGAGTTTTTTCGGTGGAAACACTGTTTGCGCGGTTGGATATGAACTTGTTCCCGCTTATCTCGACGTTGCTGAAAGCCGGATATCTTATCGCCGAGCAGCGGCAGTTGTCAAAAACGCAGCCCGTGATCTTCAGCCCTGTCACGGCGGACTTATACGACTGCCCGTGGTGTCCTATGGCGTATGTGGGCGCGTCGTATATGTCGCTTTTACCGAAATAGCAGCCGCTTATCTCAACGTCGGCGCTGAAATAAAATTCGCCCGCGTCGAATTTCGAGACCGGATTGTCGCCCCCGCCGATGGCGCCGGGGTGGGTCTGCTCTATCTGCACGACCTCGGCGGTCGTGTTGTTTGTCTTGTAGTTGTAGCCGGCAAACATACAGTCGGTTATGCGGACGTTGCGGCTCCCGGTCACCTGTATGGCGTGGTTGTTGGGGCAGTCCTTGAGTATCACGTTTTTAAGCAGCACGTTCTCGGCGCAGCACCACACGAAGCAGCGCACCTTGCCCTTCATGTCGAGCATACCGCCGGTCACCGAAAAGTCCGAGCTGCCGTCGCGCCCGTATGTGTGCTGCGGGTGGTTCTGAAACATATCGGTGCTGCCGTCGGTGCGCAGCACGGCAAGGTCGCCGCGTGTGAGCGCTCCCTGAGCGCCGGATGAAACATAATCCTTGGTATAATCGCGCAAAAGCCCCTCGAGCTTCAGCTTCACGCCTTTTTTGAGCTCGATGTGGCTTATCACATAAACGCCGCGCGGGATATACACCGTTCCGCCGCCCGGCAGCGAGTCTATCGCCTGCTGTATCGCCTTTGTCGCATCCTTCACGCCGGACGCCATCACATCCTTCACATTGACGGAGCCCTCGTCCGGCGTATAACTGCCGCTCACGGTCACGCCGTCGGCGACGGTGCAGGACACGTTGAGCTCGAATTCCTCGCCGTATGTATTTCTAACGGTCAGCACCGTATTGCCGACTCCCGCCGCGGTTATGATGAGCTCGCGGTCAGCCACCTTTGCCACGGCGACCGAACCGTCCGCCGGCTCTGCCGAAAAAGGCGTGCAACCGAGCTGCCCGGCATCCATTCGGCATTCGGTACCGACAAGATCGCCGAGATCGACGGTCTCCTCGACCGACGACTCTGTTGTGTCGGAACCCCCGCCGTCCTTGCCGCAGGCGGCAAATCCTACTGCCGCAAGCAACAGAAGCGTTATGAAAAGCAGACAGAATGTTCTTTTTTTCATGGTCACATCAAGCGTCCCCGAAGCAGCGGAGACGTCCCTTCGTTGTTTTTTCGCCGGCTTTGTGTGAAGCGTCGGCATATCTTCCTGTATTCTACCATCCGCACGGCGCTTTGTCAACCCCGCACAAATAAAAACATCCGAAAATGCTTGACATGAGCAAAATTATATGAGATAATATTTTATGTTATATTCCCGATGCCCGCGCAGCGCCGCGGCGCCGGGAAGGAGAAAGGAAAGATCAGAATGGTACGTTTTGAAGAAAAAAATTATGAATTCGTCGTTGTAGGCGGCGGAATGGCGGGGCTTTGCGCAGCCATAACCGCGGCACGCCACGGAACGCGCACGGCGCTCATCCACGCGCGCCCCGTGCTCGGCGGCAACGCCTCGAGCGAGATACGGATCCATATTTCCGGCGCCGACCAGAGCCTCAAGCAGCCCGATTACGCCGAAGGCGGTCTCGTATATGAGCTTATGTCCGAAAACAAGGCTCACAACGACACTTTCAACTATTCCTTCTGGGACACGGTGCTTTTTGAGAAGGCAAAAGCCGAGCCGCTGCTCGACGTTTATTTCAACACCGCCATGTACGATGTCGAAACTCTCAACGACCGCATAATCGCCATCCGCTGCTTCCAGGAGACGACCGAAATGCGGTACCGCTTCACCGCTCCCGTGTTTGCCGACTGCACCGGCAACGGCACGCTCGGCTTCTTTGCCGGAGCGGAATTCAGACAAGGCAGCGAATCGAAATACGAATTCGGCGAGCCTCACGCGCCCGAAAAAGCAAACAACGAGCGCATGGGCAACACGATACTCATGAAGGCTGTCAACATGGGGCACCCCGTGAAATACACGCCGCCCGCATTCGCAAAGAAGCTGACCGAGCATCAGCTCCGCTATCGTGTACACTCCAAGACCATGAAGGTCGACGCGAGCATGGCGCCAGACCCCGAGGAATGGCTGCGCCTTTCGGCTTGCAGTTGCGCCGCGGTCGATTACGGCTACTGGTGGCTCGAGCTCATGGGAGACGGCGACGATATAATTCTTGACTTCGAAAAGATACGCGACGATCTTTATGCCTACGCCTACGGGCTTTGGGATCACATAAAGAACGGCGGCGATCACGGAGCCGAAAACTATGCGCTCCAGTGGGTCGGCGCGCTGCCCGGAATGCGCGAGAGCCGCAGACTCATGGGCGACTATGTGCTGACGGAGAGCGACATCCTCGATCACCGCATCTTTGACGACGCCGTGGCATACGGCGGCTGGTGCGTTGACCTGCACGCCGCGCACGGTCTGCTCGATTTCGACCTGCTCCCCTCCGACTGCCATCACTTCCTCGGCGTTTACACCATACCCTACCGCTGCTACTATTCAAAGAACATAAAGAACCTCTACATGGCGGGACGCGACATAAGCACATCAAAGCTCGGTCTTGCCTCAACGCGCATCATCGGCTGCTGCGCCATCGGCGGCGAGGCTGTCGGTAAGGCTGCGTCTCTCTGCCGCAAGTATGACTGCGAGCCGCGCGAGCTTGCACCGCACATCGGCGAACTTCAGCAGATGATACTCCGTGACGACGGCTTCCTGCCCACATTCAGAAACTGTGACCCCGCCGACTTTGCACTGAACGCTAAGGTCACCGCCTCGTCTCACGTAGCGGGCGGCGAACCCGAAAATGTGATAAACGGTGTGTCGCGCCAGCTCGGCGACGAGCAGAACGCATGGATCTCCGACGGCATCGCCGAGGGCGGCGAAACACTCACGCTCGCACTTGACGGCGAGCATACGGTGTCGGAGGTCGATCTCACCTTCGACTCCAACTTCGCCTACCCCATCCGCGTCACCATGTCGGCGAACCGCCAGGCGCAGCAGCGCATCGGCGTGGCTCCCGAGCTCGTGCGCGATTATGACGTCATCCTGAAAAAGGACGGTAAGGAAGTCGGTAAGACCGAGGTGCGCGGAAACTATCAGCGCCACGACACGGTAAAGGTCACGCCCGCGGTGTGCGACACGGTGGAGATCCGCTTCATCGCCACGAACGGCGCCGACGCCTTCAAGGTGTACGAGGTAAGAGCGTACTGATAATAAAAAAGTGCTGCCGCGCCGTGCGCGGCAGCACCGCCGTGGATACCGACTTACGAATACATACCGTTTTTCTTCATATAGTCGTATATCAGCTTGCCGTGTTCCTGCTCCTCCGTCTGAATGCGGTTGAGCGTTTTGCGGTACTCGGGCTGACCGAACTCGAATATGCAGGTGTCGTAGAGATGCGACGCATGCTTTTCGGTCGCAAGCAGATCGGAGCATATGAAGGCATCGCACTTTTTCGCCTCGGCGTCGGTGTTCGCGGCTTCACCTATCGCAGGTGCGGGAGATGCACTG
This sequence comes from uncultured Anaerotruncus sp., assembly GCA_905210995.1. Classification (GTDB taxonomy): domain Bacteria; phylum Bacillota; class Clostridia; order Oscillospirales; family CAG-272; genus CAG-390. Next base: position 33,318 of record CAJLZE010000014.1, on the reverse strand, counting down.
CCGAGAGTCGGCACGCCTCCGTTCTTTATTTCTTTCACCGCTTTGAGGTGTCCTGCTTCTATCCCGCCGATATAGGAAAGAAGGCCCGAAAGCCCCGGATCCTTCGCGTCCGCGGCGTGCTTGCGGTATTTTTCGACACAGAGCTGCTCCTGACCCGCAAGATCCTTGAGAAGCTCTGTTTCCTTTTGTGTAAGCTGCATTTTTTGCTCTCCTTATTCTTTTTTCCCGACGCGTGTGCGTCCGACGCTCGCGCGTCAAAGCATATTATTTCCACCGGCCGCGTGATTATACAGCCGGAAACAACATGAAGGAAAAGTTTCGTAAATGAAAAAAAGATTTCTGACGATACCGGTGCTCATATTGCTTGCAACGGTTCTTTCCCTGCTAGCCGCGTGCAACAAGCCGGAAAAAACACCCGAGATACCCGACATTGAGCTGGATCTCTCCGCATATTCGGTCGTTCGTCCCTCAAAGGCATCGGATGCCGTCGTCTCCGCGGCGTGCGGCGTGCGGGATCTTTTGCGCGGATACAACAAAACAGCGCCGATAACCGAGGACTGGCTGGCTCCCGGCACCTCTCCCGATGACAGCGCGTATGAGATACTGATAGGCACCACGAACCGCCCGCAGTCGGAAACGGCGCTCTCCGCCATGACCGGCGACGGCGCGCGCTATGTGATAGCCGTTATCGGCAACAAGATAGTCATCAACGGCTCGAACGATGACGCGGTCATCATCGGCACCGAATATTTTATCAACAATATCGCCTCCGCGACCTCGGAGAACGGTGTGCTGAAGCTGAAGGAAAATTTCAGCTATACGAGCGAACCGCTTGAGATGGCAAATCTTATTTCCGACAACAAGCTGACATACAAGATCGTATTTGCCAAAGACCTTGACACGACCTTCAAGACCTCCGACACCAAGGACAAGACCGATTACATAGTGTCAAAGGCATATGCGATACGCGATATGTTCGAAAAGAAGCTCGGCGCAAAGCCCGAGGTCAGCGACGACTGGGTAGCCCCCGGCACAGCGACGGCAGACCTCTGCGAGATACTTGTCGGCACCACCGACCGCGACGAATACCGCGCATTTCTCTCGGAGCTCGGCTACGACGAATACGGCTATGCCGTAAAGGGCAACAAGGTGGTCATCGCCGGTTGGAACGACACCGACATCGGGTATGCCTGCGATATGTTCGTAAGTCAGATAGGCTCGCGCATAAAAACGGACGACTCGGGAGCAAAACACCTTGACCTTATCGGCGGCACCAAGAGCACGAAGAAGAATTCGGAAAGATACACCGACTTCCCGGCGTTCGAGGGCGGCAGCCTTTACGGTACTTACGACGCGGGATACCGCAATCTCGAATTCTACTACACCGAAACGACAGCCGACGCATACCGCGCATACCTCGGCAAGCTTGAGGGCGCGGGCTTTGAAAAAAAGGCGGAGAACACCATCGGCGGCAACCTTTTTGCGACCTATACCTCCGACGCGGGAATGCTGCACGTGTACTTTATCGAATACGAAAAGGCAGTGCGCATAATATCCTGCCCCAAGGGAGCGTACACGCTTCCCGCCTTTGAGCCCGAAAAGACCGAAAAGATAACAGAGCCGAAAATGACGCAGATGTCGCTGAACTATGCCGCGGGGAACTTCGGCATGTGCTACATATTCACGCTCGAGGACGGCAGCTTCCTGCTCATCGACGGCGGCGGCACCAAAGGCAACGATCATGTAAAGCTCTACCGGCTCCTCAACGAGCTGAATGAGCGTCCCGACAAGAAGATAGTCATTGCCGGCTGGCTTCTGACACACGAGCACTGGGATCACTTCACCCTGTTCAATCAGTTCTGCAAGGATTACGGCGCCAATGTGACCATCGAAGGCTTTTATTACAACACACCGGCGGCATCTTCCGTCTACAACGCAAATAACCCGAACTACTATATATCCACCGGCAAGCTCGACGAGGCAATGCAGGCTGCGGGCATAAAGAACAAATATACCATCCACAGCGGTCAGAAATACTATATCCGCAACGCCGCACTCACCTGCCTCTACACGCAGGAGGACAGCTACCCCAACCTCATCCACTACTTCAACGAGACCTCAATGGTGACTCAGATAGAACTCGGCGGGCAGCGGATAATGATACTCGGCGACTCGAACGACAAAGCGTCTGACCGTATGTACCGCAGATATGCAGACGTAAAGGTCAAAAATGCCGACGGCACCGAGCGCGACTTTCTGGCGTGCGACATAATGCAGGTGGCTCACCACGGCTATGACGGCGTAAAGCTCAATCTTTATGTCAAGATACACGCGCCGGTCGCTTTCTGGCCGACGTCGGAGGCAGAACAGAAAAAGCAGTCCTCGGGCAACACCTCGACCTATTACTACTCGGCTGACAACTATATTGCCAACACGCTGAAGGCACTCTGCCTCAACGCGCAGAAAACACACACCGTGACCCTTCCCTTCAAGGTCGGCGACAAAGTCACCGACAGGGATTGAAAAATAAAAAATTTATCGAAAGGAACCCATTGAAATGAAAAAAACAAGACTTTTCGCCGTTGTTCTTGCGGCTGTGATGCTCGTCGCGCTCGCCTCCTGCGGAAAAACAGGCGACAACGACGTAACGACACCCGCCTCTACGACCGCAGGCATAAAGACAGACGCTCCCACCTCGCCCTCCACGACGGCTCCGACCTCTCCCGCGACGGACGCCCCCAAGACCGACGCTCCCCAAACGACCGAGCCGGCACCCGAAACAAAAGCGCCCGCTCAGATAGACGGCGTATATCAGATAGGCACCGTCGACGATCTCATATGGCTCAGCGCCGCAGGTCCGCGTGACGGCAAGTACGTCCTCACCGCAGACATCGCGTTCAACCCCACCGACGATGTGGATAAATGGACGACCGAAAACAAACCGCAGAACACCATCACGCCCATCGGCAGCTCCGCCGCTCCCTTCACCGGCAGCTTCAACGGCGCCGGTCATACCATATCCGGGCTTTATGTGTTCGGCGTTGGCGAGACCGGTCTGTTCGGGTATATAAACGGCGCGACGATCGAAAACCTTATTATCGGCAAGGGACTTGTCTGCTCCTATGACTCAAACATCGGCTCGGTCGTCGGCGTATTCAACGGCGAGGGCAATGTCATCCGCGGCTGCGTGAACTATGCGAACGTTACCGGCAACGCATATGTCGGCGGCATCGCGGGCAAGTACAACTCATCCTCCACCGCGAGACTGACCATTGAAAACTGCGCGAACCACGGCAACGTGACGGCTACAAAGAAATCGAACGCGCTTTATGTCGGCGGCATCATTCCCGCCGTCGTGGGCGTTCAGCTCAAGTCCTGCGCAAACTTCGGCACCGTGTCTGCGGGCGTCGTCGGTGACGACAGCTACGCCGCCAGCGGATGCGCCATCATAGGCGGCATTACCGGCGTCATGAGCGGCTCGGGCGGAGACGCAAGCATAATCGAGTGCTATAACAAGGGCAACGTCATAAGCTGCAACTCCGGTGCAAACAACGGTACATCGGCTGCCGCGGGCATCGTCGGCAGAATGAACGCCGCCAACGGCGCTGCCTGCACGATAAAGAACTGCTACAGCACCGGCAACGTATACACCCTGACCGCCGATTCCAAGGAGCTGAGCGCTTCCTGCTCGACAAAGAGCGGCGACGACTATGCGGAAAACGTGTACGCCTCCGGAAAGGTGCTCGTGTGGAATACCGAGACCGAAAACAAGAATGCGACTGTTCCCGCCTGCGGCGCTCCCGAGGTCAGCCTCGGCACCGGCGCCTGCGACGCCATGAATCTCGGCACCGATGCGTGGAGCGACGCATCTGACAACACGCCGATACTCAAGGGCATCCCCGCCGAGCATCAGATCTCCGCATCGTAACACAGATCCCCCGCCGCGCGTACGCGCGGCGGGGGTATGCTTTATACAAGAGAGCCCCGAAAAACCGTTCGGGGCTCTCTTCTTTATTTTATTGCTTTATTGCTTTTACCACTTATCGCTGCCGTCGTCGGGAATAACGCGCTTTACCGCGGCAATGGCACATTCGATCATGCTGTCATCGGGCTCGCGGGTGGTTATGTGCTGAAGCCACATGCCCGGCGCGGAAATTATGCGGGTAAAAAGATTGTCGTGCCTTCCGGCAAACTTGAGAAGCTCGTAGCCTATGCCCATTATCACGGGGAGAAGCAGAATACCGATACCCGAGCGCAGAAGAACGTTCAGAACACGGTTATCGACAATGTGCGCCGGAATGAACATGGTCACGAATATCGAAACAAGCACCATAAGTATCAAAAACGAGGTGCCGCAGCGGGGGTGAAAGCGGCGCTGTATCCTCACGTTCCCGACGGTAAGGTCAAGTCCGTGCTCATAGCAGAATATCGTCTTGTGCTCGGCTCCGTGATACATGAACGTGCGCTTTATATCTTTCATGAGCGAGATCACAGCCATGTAGACGACGAGGATGATGATCTTCATTATTCCGGTAAATGCAGCGCGTATGAGCGACCAACCGTAGCCGGCGCTGCCGAGCTTGGGGACCGCACGGGTAAGAAGCTCGTAAAGCGTTTCGGGTATCACCTTGAACAGCACGAGCGCAAGTGCCAGCCCAAGCACCATAGAGCACACCATAAGCGCGGTCATCGCGCCGGATGAGACACTCCCGTCCTTCTTTTCGCGTTTTTCGCTTTTTTCGCTTTTTTCGCTCCTATCGCCCTTTTCGGTGCTTTCGCCGTCACCTGCGGCTGCGTCACCGACAGGCTCTCCGTCCTCGGCGGTCTCCTCAAAGCCCGCGATCTCGGCAGAGCGCATAAGCGAGCGGTAGCCCGTTATCATCGAGTCGACGAAATTGAAAACGCCGCGTATGACGGGCAGCTTTGTTATTTTCGGACGTGTGTTTTGTTTATTGTTCCATTCCTCAACACACATACTGCCGTCGGGCCTGCGCACCGCCATGGCGGTCTTGCGCGGACCGCGCATCATTATCCCCTCGATCAGCGCCTGACCGCCGATGGAGGTCTTTATCGCAGCGGATATTTTATCATTTTTATCAGACATATGGCATCGTCCTTTCTTTTGCATTGTACTATTATAATCTATTATTGTGAACGCTTGATGAATTATACTCCGCGTGTTGTTTAATATCGTGACACCGATGCACGCGATCGGGCATACGACCCGAAACAGCATAACACTACATATAGTTATCCCGCTCTGCATAATGCGCCACATTTAGCGCTTTGGTCACCAAAAATTGGTAATAATCAACAATCCCAAGGCGTCATTTTTGTGCAGTATTTTCCGTAATTTGTATTGCAAAATTTGGTATTATTTGGTATAATAATGTTGTCAAAACTAAGTGCATTACGGAGGAAATACGATGGACAGCACAACAAAAATACTTATAGCGGACGAAAATCAGGCGGCGCGCCGCGCAATGAGCGACGGCATACGACGCGCGGGCTTTACCGCCGTATACGAGACATCAAACGGCGAGGAGGCGCTTGAGCTGATATCGCGGATACATCCGACGGTCGCGCTCGTTGACATATGGCTCTCGAAGCTCGACGGCATCGGAGTTCTGCGTGGCGCGCGCAGCATGAGCTTTGCGCCGGACGAGCCGCCGGCATTTATCGTCCTTTCAATGGTGTCGAACCAGAATGTGTTCGTTGAGGCAATGAACGCGGGTGCCGAGCTGTGTCTGCTCAAGCCGGTGGACTGCGACAGCCTTGCCGAGCATATAAAGAGCATCCTGCGTATGCGCTCGGCAAAGGCGCATGGAGGCGCCGCCGATCCCGAAAGAACGCCCGATATTGAAACGCAGGTCACAAAGATAATACATCAGATCGGCGTGCCCGCGCACATAAAGGGATATCAGTACCTGCGCACGGCGATACTAATGACGGTGCGCGACAACGACGTCATCAACTCGGTGACAAAGGTGCTCTACCCCACCGTTGCAAAGAAATATCAGACCACCACCTCGCGCGTCGAGCGTGCGATAAGACACGCAATAGAGGTCGCATGGGATCGCGGAGATGTGGAAACGCTGAATTCCTATTTCGGGTACACGATCCAAAACAACCGCGGCAAGCCGACGAATTCAGAGTTCATCGCCATGATAGCGGATAACCTGCGGCTGAAATACAAGCTGTATTGATATTGAAAAGCAAAATAACAGAGACGGGCGCTGCCCGTCTCTGTTATTTTATACCCGAGCCTTAAACGATCCCTTCAAGGTCGCGCAGCAGCGCTGGGATATCCTCGAAAACAGTGTCATACACCACAGACAGATTAACATTGCCGTACTCATGAACGATACGGTTGCGCAAGCCCTTGATCGCCCGCCACGGGATCGCGGAATATTGTTTTTTGAACGCTTCGGTCAGCTTGTCGGAATTTTCCGACACCTGTATCAGGCGGAACATTACTGAATCTATAAGGACCTCGTTTTCTTCAAGCTGCCTGCGGGAAAGTCCTTCCGTGTGCGCTGTAATGAATGCAAGATCCGTAATAATCTTCCCGACATAATACCGATCGTTTTTTATGTTATCCATAGACCTTTATACCGTCCTTCAGTATTTCGTTCACAAGCTCGTCGTTACCGCTCAACTGACCGAGATCGAGAACGTCAAGCTTTTTTCCGAGTTCCTCGCGGAGCGCCTCGATAAGATCGTAAAAGCGTATTCCCGTAACGGATGTGGAAACAAGCAGATCTACATCACTCTTTTCCGTCGCTTTGCCCTTGGCATACGATCCGAAAAGATAGCAGTAACCGACATCGTATGACGGCAATATCTTCGCACAGGCATCCTTTATCTGCTGAATGCTGAGGATACCGCTCTCACCGTCAGGCTGACCGTATCGCTCAAGCTTTCTCATCATGTATTCATACTTGAATGACGCGGCAAGGGAGGCATCATTCTCGTAATTCTGATACGTACGGCGCGGGATCCCGAGATACCCGGCACATTGGTATTGCGTGAGCTTTTTCTGTTTACGCAGCTCTTTCAACGTCATCTGTTTCACCTCAAGGAAATTATATCACAAAAAATTGCATTGCGCAATAGAAATGCGCAACTTTTGCGCATTTCCATTCGATATAATGCGCAACTTTTGCGCTTTTTTTCGTCGTGATGTGCGCAATAATTACATTAATTGGTTTTGATACGCACAGACCGCTTTATCCAGTCCGAAAGCTCGCCGTCCACGCATCCGGTAGCTCGCAGAAACACGGCGAACACGAGCACGGTCAGTCCCATATGACAGGCAAGCGTCACGGCGGCGGGACAGCCCGCGGGCGGAGCCGGCAGTGCCATAAGTACCAGGCGCACGGTGCAGGCTGCCCCGATTATGCAGAAAACGGGCGCGAATATCCAGCGCACGGCGCGAGGGCGCATGGCGCTGACCCTCAACAGCCTTGCCGCGCTTAGGGCGAAATTGATGATCTCGCTTATATACAGCACGGCTATGTAGCCCGAAATGCCGAAAACGGGCACGAGCACAAAGACCAGAAATGCGGATATCGCCGCGTCCGCAATATTTACATTCATGGTGTACACCTGCTCGCCGAGCCCCTTGAGCAGCGAATCCGTCACCGTGTCAAGATACATCACGGGCATGAGCGGGCCGAGAAGCCTTATAAATCGCGCCGCCTGCCCCGATCCGTAAAGGGCAAGGCCCAGCTCGTCTGCAAAGCAGATGAAAAGGCCCGCAACGCCGACGCCGAATATCACCGTCAACCGCCAGACGCGCCCCGAAATATAGCTTATGCGGTGCCGCTGTCCGAGCGACGCGGCGGCGGTCATTTCGGGTATCAGAAGCCCCGTGAATGAATAAATGAGCGCATACGGAAACAGCACGACGGGCATGACCATTGCGTTCAGCATACCGTACTCGGCAAGTGCGCCGCCGCGCGTCGAGCCGAACTTTTCAAGTCCCTCCGGTATGAGTATATGCTCGACGGTGTTGAGCCCGGACCGCACATATGCGCTGAGCGAGACCGGCAGCGCGGTGGCAAGCAGCCGACGAGTGCTCTCCTTTCCGCTGAGCTCCGATCTTCCCTTTCCTATATGGCGCCCGAGATCGCGCCGATAAAAAATGTATGCTACAAGGCAGGATGCTATTTCAGACACCGCGCCGCCGAGCACGAGCGCCGTGCAGCACCATTCGGCTCCGCGCGGCATAAAGTGCGCAAGGAGCGCCGCGACGGCAAATATCTTCACAGCCTGCTCTGCGACCTGCGCCGCAGCGCTTTTCCACACGCGCCTCACCGCCGAAAAATATCCGCCGAGCGCCGATGATACAGATATCGCGGGCAGCGATATACCGAGAAGCCTCAGCGGGCGCACGGTGCGTGCGTCGGAAAGGATATGTACCCCGATAAACTCAGCCGAAAATATAAGCAGCAGCGCCGCAAGGCAGCCGAAAAAGACCGCGTATGCAAGCGCGCGGCGCAGCGCGGCACGCGCGGTGCCGCCGCCGCTCTCCTCACCGTTGCGCAGCGCCTCTGCCACGGTGCGTGTCGTCGCCAGATTCACGCCGGAGGTCGCAAGTGTCAGCGCAAAGCCCCACACGCCTATGCACAGCGAGTAAAGCCCCATCACCTCCGCTCCCACACGGTTGGATATCCACACGCTGAAGCTGACGCCCACGGCGCGCATTATTATCGCTGCGAGTGACAGAAGGAGCGAATTGTATATGAGCGACCTTGCGCGGCTCTGCGACCTTTCCGGCATATCACGTTACCTCTCGGCAAAGAAAGAATTACATAAAATGTTATGCCGCAAAAGGGTGAAAAATGAGCGCTCTACCGCCTGCCGAACACGAAGCGCCGCAGAGCGTCGCACACGGGGTACGCCGCAAGGCAGAGGAGGAACCACAGCGCCGAAAACGGCAGACATATCTGCCCGAGAAACGAAAACGGAACGCCCGAGTAGTCCCACACGCCGAGCCCGAGCCAAAGATTTACCGCGCACCCGGTCACAAATTCGGCTGCTGTGATGACGGCGGCTCCCGCCGCGGCGCGCACTGCAAGCGGGAGCGAGCGGAAGCGCGGAAGCTCCTCGAGCCGGTAGAGCACAAAGAAGCATAAAGCGCCGCACAGCGCCATCGAAATGTGCGTCCGCCCGCGCCAGAGCATTTCGGCGGAACAGTATACCGTGCCGCCGAAAAAGAGCACAAGCAGCACCTCGGCGGCGCGCGTGCCGAAAAAATCGCCGCGTTTGCAAACTTTAGTTGTCGCATAATTGATATTTTTCATGACCGTGACCTCCGTTTCGGTTATATTTTCGCCGTCTGCCAACCGAATAATACAAAAAAACAACGATTTTTTATTGCAAGATACGAAAAAATGCTGTATAATATAAATTGAAATTCTTTAGCGAAAGGCTGTTATTTCCAATGCACAATAAAATGATCTACGAAGCCGCGCGCGAGCGTTATGCCGCACTCGGCATCGACACCGAAAAGGCAATATCCACCCTGCTTGCCACTCCCATCTCTATGCACTGCTGGCAGGGCGACGATGTGCGCGGCTTTGAGGGCGCCACCGCGCTTGACGGCGGCATTCAGGCGACCGGCAATTATCCCGGTGCGGCACGCACCCCCGCCGAGCTGATGCAGGATATCGACCGCGCGCTCTCGCTCGTTCCCGGCAAACACCGTCTCAACATCCACGCAAACTACGCCGTGTTTGAGAACGGCGAGCACGCCGACCGCGACGCGCTGCTGCCCCGTCACTTTGCCGCATGGGTGAGATTTGCCAAGGAACGCGGGCTGGGGCTCGACTTCAACCCCACCTTCTTCTCGCACCCCATGGCAGCATCCGGTCTTACACTCTCAAGCCCCGACGACAACGTGCGCGAATTCTGGATCCGCCACGGAATAGCCTGCCTGCGCATCTCGGAATATTTCGCCCGCGAGACCGGCAAAAAGTGCCTCATGAACATCTGGATACCCGACGGCTACAAGGACACCCCCGCCGACCGTCAGGGACCGCGCCGCCGCTTTGCCGAATCGCTCGACCGCATTCTCGGTGCCGGCTATGACCGCGATCTCGTCGCCGTGTCGCTTGAATCCAAGGTCTTCGGCATCGGAGTCGAATCCTACACCGTCGGCTCTGCCGAGTTCTGCCTCGAATACAGTGCAAAGCACGGACTTGTACCGCTCATGGACAACGGCCACTATCACCCGACAGAGGTCGTCAGCGACAAGATCCCCTCAATGCTGCTCTTCGCAGACAACATCGCGCTGCACGTTACGCGCGGTGTGCGCTGGGACAGCGACCATGTCGTGCTTTTCGACGACGAAACGCGCGAGATCGCCAAGGAAGTCGTACGCTGCAACGCGCTTGACCGCACCTTCCTTGCCCTCGACTATTTTGACGCAAGCATAAACCGCATAGCGGCATGGGTCATCGGTATGCGCAACCTCGAAAAGGCGCTTCTCAATGCTCTTCTGACTCCGCACGAGCAGCTTCGCGCTCTTCAGGACGCAGGCCGCTTTACCGAGCTGCTTGCGGCGCACGAAGAACTGAAAACACTGCCGATGGGAGCCGTATGGGAAGAGCTTTGCACCCGTGCGGGAGTTCCCGCCGACGGCAGCTGGATGGACGCGGTAAAACAGTACGAAAAGGACGTTTTTCCGACCCGCAGCTGAAAACACAGATAAAAAGCGCGCAACGCGCATATTGCAAACGAGAAAGTGAGGTCATTCAGTATGCTTTACCCGAAAAATAAGGATCGGGAACTGTCACCCGAGCTTTACGCCGCACCCACATCGGAGTACCGCGGCGCCCCCTTCTGGTCATGGAACTGCCGCCTCGAAAAGGACGAGCTGATGCGTCAGGCGGAGATACTCGGCAAAATGGGCTTCGGCGGCTATCATATGCACGTCCGCTCCGGCATGGACACCCCTTATCTCAGCCCCGAATTCATGTCTCTCGTGCACGCCTGCGTTGACAAGGCCGAAAGTGAGCATATGCTCGCATGGCTCTACGATGAGGACCGCTGGCCCTCGGGATTTGCGGGCGGTCTTGTTACAAAGGATGAAAAATACCGCATACGCTATCTTCTCTTCACTCCATTCTCATACGAAGAGGTCGGCGGCAAGGTACGCCACGGCAACGAACAGGCAACGGCTCTGCGCACCGGCAACGGCAGGCTGCTCGCGCGCTACTCGGTAACGCTCGACGGCAACGGCTGCCTTGCCTCATACCGTGTGCTTGCCGACGGCGAGAGCGCCGACGAGGGCGGCAGAGTGTTTTACGCCTATCTCGAACAGCCGCACACCTCCCCGCGCTACAACGGCTATACATATGTCAACACGATGGACAAAGCAGCCATCGAGCGCTTCATAGAAGTGACTCACGAGGCGTATTTCCGCGAGATCGGCGACCGCTTCGGCAAGACCGTGCCCGCGATATTCACCGACGAGCCGCAGTTCACGCACAAACAGACGCTGAAATTTGCGACATCCCTTGAAGACGTCGCGCTGCCGTGGACAGACGATTTTGACGACACCTACCGCGCGGCATACGGCGACACGATACTCGACAAGCTGCCCGAGCTCATCTGGGAGCTGCCCGAGGGCGTATCGGCTGCAAGATATCACTATCACGATCACGCCTGCGAGCGCTTTGCCGGGGCATTTGCCGACACCATCGGCTCATGGTGCGACGCGCACGGCATCGCCCTCACCGGACACATGATGAAGGAGCCGACTCTCGGCTCGCAGACCTCGGCTGTCGGCGAGGCAATGCGTTCTCTGCGCGCCTTTGCGCTGCCGGGAATAGATATGCTTGCCGACAGACACGAATACACCACCGCCAAGCAGGCGGCATCCGTCGCGCACCAGTACGGGCGCGAGGGCGTGATGAGCGAGCTTTACGGCGTGACGGACTGGGATTTCGACTTCCGCGGTCACAAGCTTCAGGGCGACTGGCAGGCGGCGCTCGGCATCACCGTGCGCGTTCCGCACCTTTCGTGGGTCTCCATGGAGGGCGAGGCAAAGCGCGATTACCCCGCCTCGATAAACTATCAGTCCCCGTGGTATGAAAAATACCCTCTCGTAGAGGATCACTTTGCACGCCTCAATACCGCTCTTACGCGCGGCACCCCCGATATACGCGTCGGCGTCATACACCCCGTCGAATCCTACTGGCTGCATTGGGGCCCCGCCTCACAGACCGCGCTTGAACGCGACACGCTCGATACGAACTTCCAGAACCTCACCGAATGGCTGCTCTTCGGCTCGGTCGATTTCGACTTTATCGCCGAATCCCTGCTTCCCGCCCAGTGCGCCGAGGGCAGCGCGCCTCTGACCGTGGGAAGGATGAAATACGACGTTGTGATCGTTCCCGGCTGCGAAACACTTCGCGCTACAACCTGCGAGCGGCTGCGTGAGTTCCGTCGTGCGGGCGGCAGACTGATATTCATGGGCAGCGCGCCGAAATATCTTGACGCCGTGCCGTCCGACGAACCGCGCAGACTGTACGACAGCGCCGAGCATATCGGCTTTACGCGCGGCGAGCTCCTTACCGCGCTCGACAGCGCAAGGACCGTCGATATCCGCCAGTCGAGCGGAGAACTGACCGGCAACCTCGTTCATCAGCTCCGCCGCGACGGCGACGGGATGTGGCTCTTCATCGCCCAGGGCAAGCATCCCTACAACAAGGACATTTCAAGAAAACAAAGCATAAAGATAACCATAAACGGCATATGGCGCCCAACGGTCTACGACACGCTGAGCGGCAGCACGTCAAAGATCGGATTCAGGCACGAAAACGGCAGGACGGTGATAAACGCCGCGCTGTGGCTGCATGACAGCCTGCTTTTAAAGCTCGATCCGTGCGGCAGCGACGAATCGTATTCCCCCGCGCCCGCCGCCAAGGTCGCCGAAACTCCCGTGTCCGTTCCCTTCTGCGTTCCCTTCGCGCTCTCCGAGCCGAATGTGCTGCTGCTCGACCGTGCGGAGTTCGCATTTGACGGCGGAGAGCTCGAGCCCGCCGAGGAGCTTCTGCGCATAGATACCCTACTGCGCCGCAGGCTCGGGTGGGATCCGTGGGGCGGCAGCTCGAATCAGCCCTGGTGCATCCCCGCAGAACCGCCGACGCACACCTTAAAGCTGCGCTTTACGATCGACAGCCGCATACCGGTCACCGGTGCGCATCTGGCGCTTGAGGCGGCAGCCGACACGCGCATAACGCTCAACGGCGTCGCGGTCCCGTCGGTCACGGACGGTTATTACACCGACCGTTCGATAAAGACGGTAAAGCTCCCCGACATCCCCGCCGGAACGTCTGTGCTTGAGCTTGAAGCCCCCTTCGGCAAGCGCACTGCGACCGAATGGTGCTATCTGCTCGGTGATTTCGGCGTGCGCACCGCCGGCGCGCATACGTGGATCGAAAAATTGCCCGAGACCCTCGGCTTTGAGACGATCACGACGCAGGGACTGCCCTTTTACAGCGGCTGCATCAGCTATTTCTTCGACATCACGACGACCGGCGGCGAGCTGAAGTTGCGCCTGCCGCAGTACCGCGCGGCGGTGTACGAATGCAGCATCGACGGCGGCAAGCCGACGACCGGCGCGTTTGCGCCGTATGAGGTGCGCTTCGGCGACCTCCCCGCAGGCAAGCACCGCGTCGAAGTGGAGCTCTGGATATCGCGCACGAACGGCTTCGGTCATCTCCATTGCGCCGACAGGAACCTTTCCTACGCCTCGCCCGGAGCATGGCGCACCTCCGGCGACAGCTGGTGCCCCGAGTACAGACTGCATGAAGAAGGCATCGTAGCCTCGCCGATATTATCGGAGATCAAGCCTCTGTAAAGCCGTCGGCTAAAAAAAACGAAAAAAAACAAAAAAACTGATAAAAAGGGCTTGCTTTTTTGTCCGGAATATGCTATAATATTGTGTGTTGGACGGAGGCATAGCTCAGCTGGTTAGAGTACATGCTTGACATGCATGGGGTCATTGGTTCAATTCCAATTGTCTCCACCAAAATAAAGACCCACCGATTTCGGTGGGTCTTTTGCTTTATGTACCGCAATTTATTGTGGTTTTTTAGTTATTGAAAAATCGTTAGGTACAATTTGGGTACAAGAATTCGTTTTTTATGGTTTTTGAGCGTGAAAATACGTGAAAAACGCGTAAAAACGGTCTTAAAAGTGCGTAAAAATGCGATTTTCGCGTGTTTTCGTGCCCAACGTCGAATCCCACCATCTCCACCAAAATAATGCCCCGCCGATTTCTGCGGACCTTTTGTTTTATATACCGCATACCGTGATACCGAAAGACCGGATCGCCGAAATAAACAGAAACCCTGAGGGCAACCCCATATGGGGCTGCCCTCAGGGTGTGGGCTCCGCTTTGGATTCGCCGCCTTCGGGCGTGCGCACGTTGAGTCGGCATATCCCAATACCGGCGCGGCGCAGAGTTCCCGCCACCCGCAGCATATCGCTGAGCGTGCCGAGCCTCTCAAGCCCGGATATTATCAGGATATCGAACTCTCCGTCCCTTGCCAGCTTCAGCATACTGCTGACGGCTGCCGCCGGACCTTTGCGATACGTAAACCCTATTTCAGCCGTAATGCGCCACCCGCGCTCATCTGCGCGCTTGCGGCAGCAAAACAGCTCGTGCTGGTCCCACGGATCTTCTTCATAGATTATGCAAGCCCGCAGTCCTGACCTGTGATCTTCGCATTCCAACGTTCTCGCCTTCTCTTATTTATTTTCAATACACATTATAGTCATTTATCACTAAAATGTCAAGTACTTAATAATATTTTTTTCATTTTTTACGAAAGAGATCCTCTGCGCCACTCATCCTGCCCGCTTTTATAGCTTTACGGCACAAATTAGACGACCCCAATAGTCTAACAGCCCGGTATTATTCAAAAAGGACGGCGAATGCCGTCCTTTTTAGCTGTATGCGATGCTGTCGGAGACTCTGAACTCCGCTTTGCGGTATAATGATTGCAGATTTTTATGTTTATCTTTCCGCAAAGAGGCTCGGAATCACGCTCCCGAAAGTTTTTTCTTCCCGTTTCCTCGCCCGTCAAGCTGCTGCGCACCTTGACCCGGGCATGACCGTTTCCCGCTTGACAGCGGATTGAGGGAGTTCGAGTCGCAATATCGGTTATTCAACAATAAAAGGACGGCTAAAGCCGTCCTTTTATTGTTGGTGACCCATCGGAGACTCGAACTCCGGACACCTTGATTAAAAGTCAAGTGCTCTACCGTCTGAGCTAATGAGTCACACCGCGCATCGGAATGTGAATGCACACAATTCCGAACGCTTATATATGATATCACAAACCGCCCGCTTTGTCAACGTTTTTTTTGATTTTTCTCATTTTTTTCTTAATGTTTGCAGTGCGGGCGGTCATTTATAGTGATCGCAGACGTTATAATAGCACACTCTGCCGGTATCCCACCTGATGCCGATCACTACTCCCTGCCACGTGTCCGAGCCGAAAAAGTATGCGCCGCACAGCCCGTCGGCATTCCGGAGGATCGGTCTGCCGGGTATTCCTTCGGTGCCGAAGAATTCTCCGGCTATCGCGGCGCACTTCTCCTCGCCGAGCCTTGCTTCTCCGGGCGGGCGGTCGAAGTAAAGCTCAAGCAGCTCGCCGCGCGATGCCGAGAGCGAAACGAAAATGTTTTCACCGCAAAGCGCCATGTCGGGCGGAAAGCGGACTCCCGGCACCTCATGCGTCGCCGCGTGCTCACCGAAATACGACTCCGCTCTTTTCTTCAGCGCGCCCGCAGTCAGCTCGGCGGCTGTATTGAATACGTCGTAACCGCGCCCGGCGTGCTCCGCCTCCGCCTCGGGCAAAAGCGCGGGAGCTCCGCCGTTTTCAAGCGCCCCGATCACATCCGCAAGCATATCGGCAGCATCCTCCGCCGCGCCGTGTTCCGCCTCTCCCGAAAGGCAGGCAACGATCTTGTGACGGCAGGCATCGATCGCACGAAAAATATCGCCCGACCTCTCTCCCAAGCCCGCGCGCACGAGCGACGCTCTTGCGCGCCCCGTAAGGTTGAGCGCCTCCGCGAGCTCGGCAGCGCGCGATGCGGTATCGTTCTCGGCGCATGCGCGTCCGAGTGCGGCGTTTGCTGCCTCAAGCTCTTCGCGCGCGTCGGATAGCGCAAGTGCGTTCATAAGCTCAGCCGAATGCGCGACAGCCGCATTTGCCCTTGCGCTCAGCACCGCAGCCGCGGCGAGAGAGCAGGCTCCTACCGCAAAAAGCACCGCACACAGCGCCACGGCGCCGCCGCGATGCCGTTTTTTTATTTTTTTCGTCTTCCGCATCAACGCCGCACTCCTTTTTCATTTCATCGTCACGTTTATTTTTCTCCGCACCGCGCGAAAATACATCAAGAAAAAACTGAAAAAATCATGCGGAAAATTCCCGGAAAATACGTTTTTGCCCTTGACAACGTAACAATGTTATGTTATAATATGCGTAGTAACAATGTTACGGAACATTGTTACGTTCAAAATGCGATCGGGAAGGAGAGACGGGATAATTGCCAAATGACGATCTTATAACAAAAAAAGAGCTGCTTGCCAAGTACGGCATTTCATACGGCGCACTTTACCGATGGAAGCGGATGGGGCTGATCCCCGAGGAATGGTTCATCAAGCGCGCGGCATCGACGGGTCAGGAGACATATTTCGACCGCGCTGCGATAACCGAGCGCATCGACGCGATCATGGCGTTGAAGGACACACTCTCGCTTGACGAGATAGCGGCGCGGTTCACGTCCGGCGGCAGCGCCACGCACGAAAAAAAGGCTCCCGCCGTCCGCATGGTATGGCGGTCGGGAGAGAAAAGCATTGCCATGGATGAAATAACAGGAATATTTCTGGTGGATCCCGACGGGAGGACCGTTGAGATCACCGGGCAAATAAAAGATATTGCCGGGGAGGCGTTTAAAAATGAATGATATCAGAATAAGCGGCAGCGGTACTGTCGGCAGCGGCGAATACAATGAAGTAAAGATAAGCGGCTCTGGCCGCATATGCGGTGACGTTAAGTGCGAGCGCTTTGCGGTGTCGGGCTCCGCACATTCTGCTGGCGTTATCGAATGCAGCGGCGAGCTTTCGGTGTCGGGCAGCCTCAAGACCGACGGCGGCGTCAAAGCCGACAGCGCGCGTATTTCCGGCAGCACCGCAATCGGCGGCGATCTTTGTGCAAACACATTGAAGATTGCGGGCAGCGCAGCCGTTTCTGGGAACTGCACGGTGACCGAGGCGTCTATAAGCGGAAGCATAAAGGTCGGCGGCGGGCTTTCGGCTGAAAAGCTGGTTCTCGGCGGCAAAGCGACGATCGAGGGACTTCTCAACGCCGAAACGGCGGAGATCACACTGCACGCCGGCTGCGGCTGCTCAGAGATCGGTGCGATCGGCGGCGGCAGAGTCACAGTGCGGCGCCATAACGGATCCGCCGTGTCGGGACTGGTTGCCATATTCGGAGGCAGAGGCTTTGCGTCGCTTAAAACCACCTCGATAGAAGCCGACAGCGTTGAGCTTGAAAACACGACCGCGGATACCGTCCGCGCCGTTGACGTTACGCTCGGCGACGGCTGCGACATCGGCACCGTCGAATACAGCGGCACCCTGACCGTCAGCGAAAAAGCAAAGGTCGGGAACGTTATAAAGCTTTGAGACAAAGAGGCTGGTAAAAACCCAAGGTTTTTAACAGCCTCTTTTCATTTCATATATTCCGAATTTTCGGGACCGGTTGAATGGTTTTCGACGATAAGCAGCTTTGCGTCTCGGCTGACCGCAACCTTATGCCACACGCCTGCCCAGACGTTGTACAGCTTTTCGGGCTCGAGCCGCACCGGGGCAAGCTCCGCGCCGATATACAGCGTGGCGCTCCCTGCAAGAAGCACGAACACCTCATCGGTCAGAAGGTGGCGCTCGGCGGGAAAATCCGAACCCTTGTCAAACTTTTCGGCCCAGTTGAGGAACGCCACGCGCCATTCACCGAAATGCATCGTGCGGTCATATCCTTTGCCGCCGTATTCAAGTATCTCAAGCCCCTCGGGGCATTCTTTTTTATTTATGTCCATTCTGCTTTCCTCCTTGTCATATTGCGCTATAATTATAACCCTCCGAAGCGAAAAAATCAAGTATCGCGCGAAAAAACGCGTATATTGGGCATTTTACGCGTTTTGACCATTGCATTGGAAGTCCGCATATGATACAATATGACTATATCGAACGTTTGTTCTATACTTTTTCCAGGCTACAAGTAAGGGAGACGCACAATGACGTACATTCTTTTCAATCCGCTTGCAAACAACAGCACCGGAAAGGAGATCGCCCTGAAGCTGCAGCACGACCGCTTTCCCGAAGCCGAGCTCACAGATCTTGTGGGACTTGATGTGAACGCATTTCTCGACGGACTGAGCGCGGACGACGATATCATCCTTTGCGGCGGCGACGGAACGCTCAGCCGCTTTGCCGACGATGTGTACGGCAGAAAGCTGCCCTGCACCGTCAGGCTGTTCGGCGCGGGCACCGGCAACGACTTTCTCAAGGACATCTCCGCCGACGTGACCGACAATATTGCCACCGTAAACAAATATCTCACCGACCTGCCGACGGTAAAGGTCAACGATATCGAACGTAAGTTCATAAACGGCATCGGCTACGGCATCGACGGCATGGCTTGCGAGGTCGCCGACGACAAAAAACTGCGCGGTGAGACAGACATAAACTACACAAAGATATCTATCGGTCTCTGTCTCGGCGGATACAAATGCCCCGAGGCAAAGGTGACCGTCGACGGCAGAGTCATGCACTTCAGGCGCGTATGGCTCGCCTCTGCCATGAAGGGCAGGTACTACGGCGGCGGAATGATGGTCGCTCCCGCTCAGGACCGCACCTCCGGCGTCATGAGCTGCATCGTGATGCACGACTCGGGCAGACTGCACACGCTCGCGGTATTTCCCGGAATATTCAGCGGGTCGCACGTAAAGCACAAAAAGATCGTGACCGTGCTGACCGGCAAAGAGATAACGGTAGAGTTCGACCGTCCGACGGCACTCCAGATAGACGGAGACACCGTTCGCGGAGTCAGAAAATATACGGCTAAAATGCCCGACTGACATATATCCCGCCCCGCCTTTCGGCGGGGCGGGGCTTTTTTATTGATATACGTTCCTTATCTTCCCCTTCGTCGCGGGGACGGATGCTCTGATCGTCGCCATGGCATCCGAAAAACGGTCAAAGAGCGTGTCCGCAAGCTCCGGGTTTTCGTCCGCTATGAGCATCGACGCAAGGTAGTAGGCTGCGGCGTGCGCAAAGCGCGGCGAGAGCGGGAACTCCGCCTCTGGCGGCAGCATGATATCGCATATGTCAACGCGTGCGCCGAGACCGTGCGAGCGGCGATACTCGTCGTCGGCGTCTCTCATCTCATCGACCGCAGCCGCAAGTATATACGGCGCGCGTTCGGCAAGATCGTCACCTGCATCGGAGCAGCCCGAGCAGGCGCAGCCGGTGCCCGACGGCTCGTTGAGCAGCTTAAGAGCGCAGTTATATATCTTCGCAGCCTTCATATCATGCGGAAATGCTTATGTTGAGCAGCACCATCTCGGAAGGATAAACGACCTTTGCACCGTAGAGGTGAAGCCCCTTGACGGCGTCGGCAAAGCGCTTTTCGGGACGGTAGGCATCGACCTCGCTGAGCTGCTCGGCAAACGCCACGGCGCGCTTTGAGCGTGCGATGCATTTATGGAAGTTCTTTTTGTTGCTGTCGGCGGCAACGACGATGTTATTTGAAACATAAACGCGGCAGCCCGCCACGCTGCCGATGCAGCCGCTGTCAAGGATCTCATCGCCGACATAAGCAAGCTTGCCCTTGAAGATGAGCGACGCAACGGCGGGAGAGACCTCTATCACGATGTCGCCGGGGTCGTTCACATTGTTTTCAAGCAGCTTTGTGCGGGCGTCGATGATGGTGTCAAGAATGTTCGAAGCGGTGGCGGCGGAGTTTTCCACGGTCGACCCCGCGTCGCCGTACAGCGAATAAACGTATGCGTCCGCAGCACCCGCGAGAGCGGATGCCGCCGTGCGCATTGCCTCGTTCATAAGCTTGGGGTTCGACTGCGCGCGGTCCACGTCGTCTATCTGGAAGTTGAACGCCTTTGCCTGATCTATGAGAAGCGTTTTTTCGCTGTCCGAGAGCGTTTCGGCTCCCGAGGCAAAGTCGGTATTCTTCGTGTAGTTGAAAACGGTCACGGGTCCGACGCCGCATATCTTCACGCGGTCGCCGCGGTTCCTGATGTCGCCCTCGTACTCGCGGTTGCAGTTTGAAACGCCGATGTATTTTTTGTCGAGCGCTGTGAGGAGGCTTTCGCTCCACACGGTCGAAATAAAATTTGATATAGCCATTTTCTTTTCCTTTCGGTAAATAAAATTTATTTTTGCTGCGGCGTGTGCCGCATCAGCTCCAGTGACGCATCGACTCGCGTATGCGTTCGATGTTTTCCCGCACCTCGGCACGGCTCATGGCACGCACCTCTGCGGGTGAGAAAAGTGAATCAGAGGCGCCTCGAAAGCTGCCGGTCGAAAATTCCGAGGCGTTCACAGCGTGACGTCGTGCGCCCCTCACCTCCGCAAGCTCTCCGCGCATTTTCTCAAGCTCACCTCTCAGTTCGCCGAGTCGGCGCAAAAGCTCGCCGCTTTCGGCGGGCGTTTTTTCGTCCGACATCTCCGGCGATGGATTTTGCATCCCGCCCGCCGTGTCGTTTTTCACTTCGTTTTCATCCATTTTTATTTTCTCCGTCCTTTCCGGATGCATCTCCGACCGCTGCCACCGATGCGCCTTCATGACTCCTGCGTGATGCAAGAAGTGCGCTCCTGCCGGGCAGGATCCCGTCCGGCAGTCGGTCGAGATACTCCTCAAATGTGATATGACCTCCGTCAAGCAGACGGTCGAGCACCGCCTGAGCGCCCGCCACCGAATAATGCGCCGACTCCGCGGCGTCTACCCTTGCGCGTATCAGCGAGCGGCGCAGCGCGGCAATGTCGGCAGCCGTCACACCGTCGGAGGTACGCAAAAGCCGCTCGTCCGGGCAGAATGCACAGGTCATATCCGCCCATATGTTCGCCATATCCTCAACGCAGCGGTAAAGCGAGCTGCGCACCTGCTCGAGAGCGACCGTCGCCCCCTCGCGCAGCGCTATTATCGCGCTTGCGTTGTTCGGCGCGATATTGCCGAGCGCCGTCTCCGTCGCGCCCGCCAGCTCCTTCGTTGTGGTCATCGCATTGCTTATCAGATCGAGAAAGCCCTCCTCGAGCCTTCCCGTCCCCACGACCGCAACGGCATCCGCCATATTTCCGCCTCCCGCCGCGCCGATAGCCTCGCCTACCTCGTTCGTCCATTCGGGGATCCGCGTGCGGTCGTATATCACCTTCGAGAAGGCGGTGTCTGTCATGTGCTTCATCACCATTGCATAGGCGCGGTTGATGTATTTCTGATTCGGTATCATCCCGCTCACGGGGGATGTGCCGTGAAAACAGTTTTTCGTCGGATACCAGTTGAAATAAGCGACGGGATAAAGGCGGCACGGCGTGCTCACACGGCGTATCACGCATTCGCGCGTTGATTTTTCAAATCTTACATAGCCGTTCTCGCGCCAAAACCTTATGAGATACGTCGTCTTTTCGTCGCCCTCTCCTTCAAGCTCACAAAAACCGCTGTCGGGTGACTGTCCGTCCGGCTGAATGCGCGCAATGTCACGCTCGGGAACTCCCGCGCGTCTTGCCTCGGCTCTGAGCGAGCGCACCGACGCACGCCCCGAAAGAATGATGTATTCCTGCTCCTGGATGCAGGCGCGGTTCATGTCTGCGACGAACAGGTTCACATTGTCTATCGCCTCGGTCACGATATCGCCGCCCGCACCGCAGTCGGGATCCCACCAGCAGTATACAACCCCGTCGCCCGACAGATCGGCGTCGGTTATTATGCGGTAGATGAGAGATGCTATCTTTTCGTGCTTCCATCGGTACGCGGCATTGCCGTTCAGCGCCGCCACTCCCTCGGATATCAGCGCAGCCTCGCGCGGATCCGTTATGTAAGGAAGATTTTCATCGGTATATGTCACCGTCAGATCGTCGGCGGCAACGTTGCAGATGAGATAGTCGGCTATCCTGCGCACGATATTGAATACCGGGCGCGGCAGGTCATAGTTTGATATGCCCTTCCACTGATCCCCGCGGTAAAAGCGCTCGTTCGTCCTCACTGTCTCGTAAAGACCTATCCTCCGCTTATAATCGCGCCCCGCCTCGTACTGCCGCCATGCGGCGGTCTCACCTGATGCTTTCATGTATGTGATATCCTTTCATATTATTTGCGCACCGCAACGGTCGCACCGTATATCCGCGGCCGCGTCATATCCGTCACCGCAATGCGGTATCTCATGCCGATAAACGGGCCGATATTTGCGCGTGCCGCACGTCCCATGGGTCTGCCGCGCATATCCGGCAGAGCGCAGCCGCAGCCGTGAAAAACGATGCGGGCGCTCCTGCCGTTGTCGGCGGTAAGCGTCATCTCGGCGTTTCCGTCCCTTACGTCCGGCACGGCATACTGTATGCGTTTTGTCCTTCCGGGCATACCGAGGTCCGAGAAAGGGGATTCCGCAAAGCCAAACACAGGCGTGCGCCTCTCGTCCGAGCTTCCGTCCGGCTCAATGTCGTACATGAGCGCGGGGGCAAAGAGATAAACGTCCTTTCCCCGTAAAAATCCGATCCTCCCGCCGAGCGCAAAGAGACTGTCGGCGTAAATGTCGCAGAATAAGCAGAAGCAGCCGCCCGCCGTGCTGTACACGAGCACACGCCCGCGCGGGTCGTGCGGATCGCAAAACCACATCTCGCCGTGCCTGCGGCAAAAGCAGACCGAGCGTATGCACGCAATACGGTAGCCGTCGATGCCGTCGTCCGATACCGGCCTTCCGTTCCCCGCTGCGTCGCCGATGTATATCCCGTCGCCGCCCACGCCCGCCACGGTGTCGGCAGATGCCGCGGCACAGCCAGGCGCAAGGATGCCGCCTATACCGCCGACGGGCTTCACCGAAGGCACGCGGCTGCCGGCACATGAAAGCGCATAGGTCCCCTCGGCCGTAAACACGAGCGTCCGCCCGCCGCAGTTGCCGACAGCCATCACAGTCTCCCCTCCGTCGCCGGTCTTCAGGATGCCGTCAACGGGAAAGTAAAGCCCGTCCGCATTTTCTCCTCCCGCCGTGCATGACGTCGGCGATGAAACGAATATCTCCGCGGGATCGGTGCCGCCGAAGCAGCATATGCGCGCCGTTTTGCCGTCGTTTATCACGGCGGCTCCCGTGCAGGAGGCAAGCAGCGTGCGGTCGAGCGCAGACTCGGCAAGCGTAAGACACACCGTCACCGAATCGTCGCTCTTCAGCCCCGTCACGCCGATACGGCAACCGTCGCCGTCGAGCGACCACGTCACGCCGTCCGCAGCGGTCACGGGCTTTCCGTTAAGCTCAAAGGACTCGACCGCCGCAGCCGCGATGCCGGTCACAAGACGCGCCGGCGGCTCGCTTATACGGTAGTTTATCCGTATTTTGCGCGTCATAAGGTTCGGCGCCTCGTTCACACTGCCGCAGGCAGTCGGATCCCACCGTCTGCCGTAAAGCGGAACATACCCCGCCTCCGGCGTAAGCCCGCCGTCGCCGTAAAGCCACATGTCGTCGCCGTCGAGGACATACACCCTGCCGCCGTAACGGAATATCGCCGCGCCGCCCGCCGACGTGTTCACCTCCGAGATGAGCGTGCTCTCCCCCGTTTCGGTGTCGGTAAGGTAAAAACCGCTCCCTGCAATGACATAAAACCTTTTCTCATCTGCACCGAGCATTGCGCGCGGCGCTGCCGGCAGTGTGCAGCGGTAAGCAAAGCCCTCGCGCACCGCCGCTGCTCCGTCGGCAAGAATGCGCATATTTTCTATTCTGAAGCTCCCCTCGGCGGTCGGGGAGAAGCCGCGGTTCTGTTTTCGCCCGATAACGGCGCGCCGCGACAGATCGTTTTGTATCATGGTAAAAGTCCGTACCTTTCCTTGTTTCATTCCCACAGCGGTGAGCCGTGCCTGCGCTCAAAGCGGAAATTTGCAAATTCTTCTTCGCGTTCGCACACACACGGCACACGGCTCATAAGCGCATACCGCAGCGCCTCGGGCGCGTGCGTCACCGAGTGCGGTTCGTCCGCCGCATCCTCCGGGCGATTTTTGTCAAACAGCAGCGCCGGCAGACAGCGTATCAGCTCCGGGCAGGCTGAGCTTATGCGCAGCTTTTTATCGACTCCCGCAAGATACTCGCGCACAACGCGCCAACCGGGTATCCTGCGGTCGTCGGCGGGACGCATCGGCGGCATCCCGGCGATCGCCTGCATTATCTCAAAGCCGCTCATGCCGCTGTCCTGACGGCGGTTCCACAGATCCGGCGACGCAACGGCATACCCCGCATCCCCGCGCACGGCAAGCTCAGCCGCACAGCGTGCCGCCTCCGACAGTGTAAGCCCCGGGCGGCACAGCTCGCCCTCGACAGACAGCGAGCCGTCCGCGGCAACACCCATGAGCAGCACCGCGAGCATATCGAAGCCGTAGTCGAGCGCAATGAAGCGCTGCACGGCGCGCGGCAGCTCCGACGGCGCGCAAACGTGCTTTGCGGGGTCGAATTCGGGAAAGAACTGCCCCTCAAACACATCCCACCTGCCGAAAAGCCACGCGTCGCGCATCCGGGGCGGCAGGCTCTCGAGCTGCCTTACATAGTCGGGAGCCGAACGCAGCAGCACACCGTTGTCGTACACCGTTGCGGGAATAAACGCATAGTCGGCGGCGCGCTCTCCCTCGCGGTAGTCGCGCTCGATAAACAAACGACGCACCCATGCGTGCCCGACGCCGCCGGGGTTGCAGGTCAGATAAATACGGCGGGGATAGTCCCCCGTGCCGCGCAGACAGGCCTTAAAGATCGAAAACTGATATTCGCTCAGCTGCGTTGCCTCGTCAACGGCAATAATGTCGTATTCCTGACCCTGATACCTGAGAACGTCGCGGTCCGCCGCGCAGTAGCCGAGCCATATCGCCGACCCGCCGGGAAAGGATATGCGCTTTTCGTACTCACTGTAGCTCACAAGCCCGCGATACTCGGCGAGCATGGGCAAAAGATGGTTCGTGCGCAGCTCCCCGAGCGTACGGCGAATGAGCAGACACCTGATACCGGGATAGCGCAGGCAAAGCCCCGCGAGCTTGCGCCGCAGCGCCCACGACTTACCGCCGCCGCGCGCCCCGCCGTAGGCAATGAACTTCTCCCGCGCCGCAAAAAACAGCGCCTGACGCGGATTCGGCACACCGCCGATGTGCAGCGCGCCCTCAGCTGCCGTCCTTGAGCAGGTCATGTTCAAACACCACCGTCACCGGCGCATCCTTTGCGTCGCCCGGGCGGTCGTAGTCGAGCCTGTCGCGCAGATAAAGCGTAAGCACCGACGCCGGTATCTCCGAGTTCAGCGCCTCGTCCTCAAACGCCGCGCAAAGGATGCCGTGAATGTCCGGGTGAGTCATCCGCAGCCCTTCGAATTCACCGACGCTCACGCCGAGACTGCGGCAAAACCCCGCAATGTTCGGCAGCTGCCCATCACCGCGGTTTTCGGCAATGTATTCCGCCGCAAGACGGAACACGGTCCCGTTTTTGCAGGCACGGATAAGGCGTCCCGCACGCGGTTTCGGCACGCCCCGTGCCATTTTGCTCTTGTCGTTTATTCCGTTTGGATCAACCCCTTCCTCGCCTTTTTCCGGCGCAGTTTTATTCTACCGCCGCCCGCTTTGCGCGTAGTCTCACAAAGTCTCACCCGGTATCGCGCTCCCGCGATAAATTATTTTCGCGCGGTACTTGACAGCCGTGGTAAGGTGTGATAAAATTAATGCAGTGAACTAAAAAAGGAGCAGTAAAATGGTAACAGCAAGCATTCGCCTTTATACGATATCCGACATCCGCGACTTCGTTAATATCGCTTCAAAGTACGATTTTGACATTGACCTCAAGTCGGGCAGATACGTTGTCGATGCCAAATCAATAATGGGTATATTCAGCCTTGACCTCATGAGCCCCATCGAGCTTACCGCTCACGTCACCGACGAAGCGGAGAAGGCTGCTTTCGAAGCAGATATAAAGCGCTTCTGCGCCTGAAGCACAAAGCGTTGCGCCCCGGCGCAAAAAAACAAGGTCGGATCATTACGATCCGACCTTGTTTTGTTTTCCCAACACAACAGATCGGCAGAGAAAACGATTTTCTCTGCCGAAATCTGCAAATATTTTTTGATATTACGCCCAGCTCATCGTGCGGGGCTTATCCTCGGTCATTACGATGGGCTTGAGGAACTCAACAGCCTTGCGCAGACCCTCATCGATGGTCATAACGCTGTCCTCATGCTCGATGGAGAGCACACGGTCATAGCCGCAGAGACGCAGATTGGAGACGAAATCTCTCCAATATCCCTCGCCGTTGCCGAATCCTACGGTGCGGAACACCCATGCACGGTTCAGCTCGTCGCTGTAATGCTTGGTGTCGAGCACACCGATCTGTGCGGTGTTGTACTTGTCGATCTTGGTGTCCTTGGCATGTACGTGATAGATAGCGCCCTTGAGATAACGCACAGCCGCCACGGGATCGATGCCCTGCCAGATAAGGTGCGAGGGGTCAAAGTTCGCGCCCAGCACGGGGCCGACCTCGGCACGGAGCTTGAGCATGGTCTCGGGATTGTAAACGCAAAAGCCGGGGTGCATTTCAAACGCAATGTGCGTCACGCCGTGAGCCTCGGCAAACGCGGCGGTCTTTTTCCAGTAAGGAATGAGCTTTTCGCTCCACTGCCAGTCAAGGATCTTGAGAAAATCATCCGGCCACGGGCAGGTGACCCAGTTGGGGTATTTCGAGCCCTCGCTGTCACCGGGGCAGCCGGAGAAGCAGACCACCGTGTCGATGCCGAGCTTTTCGGCAAGCAGTACGGCATTTTTGAAATCGGCGTCATACGCCGCGGCGGTTTTTGCGTCGGGATGCAGCGGGTTGCCGTGCGCGGCAAGAGCGCAGATCTCGACATCGTATTTTTTGAAGGTATCGACAAAGGCATTGAATTTTGCTTTGTCGGCAAGCAGCTCCTCGGGGTTGCAGTGTGCTTTTCCGGGGTATCCGCCCGCGCCCATCTCGACGGTATGCACGCCGAGACCGGTGATTATGGACAGCGATTCCTCAAGGGTCTTCGCTGCATAAAGGTTTTCAAGTACGCTGAGTTTCATTTTTATCTGTCCCTTTCGATTTATTTGACCTCGTAAATATCTTCGCGGTTGCGGAGCGCCGCCATGATATTCCGCATCTCCGCCAACGCAGCCGCTTTGTTTTCGTATTTTCCGACCTGAACCTGCATATTGCCGCTCGAAACGCTTATGGCATACGGCTCCTCACCCTTTTTTATGCGATATGCATGCGCGTGCACGAACGGGACGAGATACTTGCCGTCCTGCGACAGCACATACATGACCGCACCGCCGGAGCCCATATCGATATTCTGCACGGCGTCCTCCACGGCATCCTGCACTGCGTCCTCCACCGCATCCTGCACGGCGGTCTCAACGGTGTCCTCTATCGAATCGCAGAGATCGTCGAGCTTTTCCTTAAGCTCGTCAATGGCTTCCTTGATCTCGTTTATATCACACATTTTTCTTCTCCTTATTTATCAAAGCGGAAGATATCTCCCGTCTTTGCCGAGGTGTAAATGCCCTCGAGTATGCGCGTTACGACTATCGCCTGCTCGGGCAGCACGCAGGGATCGGTGTCGTTGACAACCGCGTTTATCCACTGGCGCGCCTCGCGCTCGGCGGGGCTTTCGCCCTTCACGCCGTCAAAATACGCGGCGCCCTTGGCGTTCATATCCGGCTTCATGACATATTGCAGATTCTGCCGCACACCGTTGATACGCACGCCGTCGAGCATATCCGCACCCGCCTTTGTGCCGCATATCGTGGTTATAGCCTCGCGCGTGTCAAGCATATTGATCGCCCACGACGCCTCAAGGTTGATCGTCGCGCCGTTTTCCATCACGACAAAGCCGAACGCCGAATCCTCAACGGTGAATTTCGACGCGTCCCAGTTGCCCCATGCGTTGCCCTGCTCCTTTGTGTCGTTCAGCGCGTGATATGTAGTGCCGACACAGTATTTCGGCTTGTAGTTGTTCATCGTCCAGAGCGTAAGGTCGAGCGCGTGCGTGCCGATGTCGATAAGGGGACCGCCGCCCTGCTCGTATTCGTTGAGGAACACGCCCCATGTGGGCACGGCGCGGCGGCGCAGTGCGGTCGCCTTGGCGTAGTAAATGTCGCCGAACGTTCCCGCGTCCGCCTCGTTTTTGATATATATCGCGTCGTTGCGCTGGCGGCTCTGATAGCCTATCGTCAGCTTCTTTCCGGTGCGCGCCGCGGCGTCAAGCATTTTCTGCGCCTCGACGGAGTTGATAGCCATGGGCTTTTCGCACATAACGTGCTTGCCGGCCTCAAGTGCGTCAACGGTGATAAAGCTGTGGCTGCGGTTCGGCGTCAGCACGTGAACAACGTCTATGGACTTGTCCTCGAGCAGCTTTTTATAGTCGGTGTAGACCGCACAGTCGGGCGTTCCGAACTTTTCGCGCGCCTTCAGAGCCTTTGATTCCACTATGTCGCAAAATGCGACCATTTTTACGTTTTTCAGCTTTGCGAGAGCAGGCATATGCTTGCCGTTTGCTATCCCGCCGCATCCGATTATACCAATGCGTACAACATCATTTTCCATTTCGGCGAAGTTCCTTTCTTTTTGTGCGCAGATGTGGGCTGCATATATAATGATACCTCATCGGCGCGCATTTTGCAAGTGTTTTTTTATTTGTTTTTCATTATCCGTCCTCATAAATGTTGCACGCCCGGATGCTTTGTGATATAATTTACCCGGATAAAATACGAAAGCGAGGAAAACTCATGTTTACCGATATGTTCGGCAATGACCGGCTGAAGGTCGGGCTTCACATGCACACCACCCGCTCCGACGGCAAAAAAACGCCCGAGGAGGCTGCTGCCGTATACGCTGCGGCGGGCTTTGACGCAATAGCGATCACCGACCACTGGAAGTGGACCCCCTCCGGCACGCTCGGCGGACTGCGCGTGATCTCCGGCGCGGAATACAATGTCGGCGGCTCCGACCCCTGCGTCGGCATAGGCATTTATCACATACTGGCACTCGGCTGCGCAAACGAGCCCGCAGTCTCGGAGGATCAGTCCCCCGCCGAAATAGCCGAGGCTATACACGCCGAGGGCGGCATCGCGGTGCTGGCGCACCCGGGATGGTCGCTCAACGATCCGTCCGTCGTCGCGGGACAGACCTTTTTCGACGCGACCGAGATCTTCAACACCGTGTCCGGCGCTCATTCGTCCTTCCGCCCCGAATCCGAAGCGTTCTGCGATCTGCTCGCCTGCCGCGGGGTGACGTTCCCCATGCTTGCGACCGACGACGCGCACTATTACGACGGCACCGACGCCACCGTTGCCTTTGTCGCGGTAAAATGCGCGCCGGACGGCGACATACTCTCCGCAATAAAGCGCGGCGATTTCTACGCCTCACAGGGACCCGAAGTACATCTGCGCCGCGAGGGCGACCGCTTTACCGTTGACTGCTCGCCGGTGAGCGAGATCATATTCGATACGAACGTTTCATGGGCAAAGGGACGCGCCGTGCGCGGCGAGGGACTCACACACGCCGAATACACCGCGTCGGCAACACCCGGCAGACTCGACCGTTTTCTGCGCGTAAGAGTCACCGATGCAGAGGGACGGCGTGCATGGACGAACTTTGAGGTGATCTGAACACCGAACACCGCAAAAAGCGGTTTTCGGTGAACACTCACATATTCCGCCCTGTCCGGAGTTTGTTTTTTATTTAACAATTTAATTTTTATTTTCGCGCAGATATTGCAAAAGACCTCCCGTTGTGATATAATGATGACGTATAGCGGGCAATCCGCGTGTCAAAAAAATTTTATACTGAAAGGTAATAAAATCATGGCAAAAACAAACATTGTCGATTGGAAAACGATCACAAATTTCGTCGTTGACAGCTTTGTAGGATACGGCATTCCCCGTGCGGACGCCGAGATCTGCGCCGACGTTCTTCTTGAGAGCGACAAGCGCGGCATCGAGTCCCACGGTGTCAACCGCTTCAAGCCCATCTACCTTGACCGCATCAAGGCGGGTATCCAGAACCCCGTGACCAACTTTGAGGTCGTTAAGGAGACCGAGACCACCGCTGTCGTTGACGGTCACGACGGTATGGGCCAGGTCATCGGCTACAAGTCCATGAGAATGGCTATCGACAAGGCAAAGAAGTACGGCATGGGCATGGTCGTTGTGCGCAACTCCTGCCACTACGGCATCGCCGGCTACTATCCCTGGATGTCCTGCAAGGAAGGCTGCATCGGTATCACCGGTACAAACGCCCGTCCTTCCGTCGCTCCCACCTTCGGTGTTGAAGGCATGTTCGGCACCAACCCCCTGACCATCGGTATCCCCACCGACGAAGATTTCGACTTCCTCATCGACTGCGCGACCTCCATCACGCAGAACGGTAAGATCGAATACTACGCCCGTATAGGCGAAGACGTACATCCCGGCACCATCATCGACATCGACGGCAACCCCGTCTCCGGTGATGCCGCAGTCGCCCTCAAGAAGATCCGCAACGGCACAGCCGCTCTTACCACCCTCGGCGGTATCGGCGAGGCTCTCGGCGGATACAAGGGCTACGGCTATGCAATGGTCGTCGAGCTTCTTTCCGCTGTTCTTCAGGACGGCAACTACGGTAAGGCTCTCGACGGCAAGGGTCCGAACGGTGAAAAGGTCCCCTATCACCTCGGTCACTTCTTCATCGCCATCGACACCAACCACTTCCTCGGCGAAGAGCTCTGCCGCAAGAAAGCCGGCGAGATCATCCGCTCTGTCCGCAACTCCAAGAAGGCTCCCGGAGCCGAGCGCATCTACACCGCAGGTGAGAAGGAACACCTCGTTCGCCTCGCCCGCAAGGACGGTGTGCCGATCAACGAGTCGGTCCAGAAGGAGATCTGCGAGGTTCGTGACGAGCTCGGACTCACCCAGTACAAGTTCCCGTGGGAAGACTGAGTATCTGACACAGCCTGCATATTCCGAAAGGGCTGCCGCGCAATTGCGCGGCAGCCCTTGTTTTTATACGATAACGAACTTCACGCCGCACGCGGAAAGCTTATCTGTCGGTCCCGCCGCGGGATCGATGCCGTTTGACGCGGCAAGAGACGCCGTGTCGGTGCCGTAGCGCTTTGCAACGCTCCACAGCGTGTCGTCGGAGGTCGGGTAATAAACGCATATGCTGCCGCGCCGTGCCGCGCGCGCATCCTCCACCTTCGTCTCGGCGACCGACGTCAGCTTTTCGCGTCCGCAAAGACGCGCCGCGACCGTAACCTCGCAATCCGCCGCAAGGCGCTCCCCGTCAAGGCGAACGCGGCACACCGGCACGCCTATCCTCCACTCGGAGTACCCGCCGCCGACAAACGGCATGCACTCCGCGGGCAGCTCGGGTTCGTATCTGAACGGTATCTCAAATTCCTTTGCCGTCATGTTGGCGCCGTCGTCGAGCAGCGCGCGCACGCGCAGCCTGCCCGCAATGCGAAAGCCCGCATCATCCTCGGTGCTCTTGTCACCTGCCGGCGGCAGAGCCTCCGCCCATGCATCAACGACTCTCATGCCGGCGTCGGCACCGAGAGACGAAAGCTCCGCTCCGCCGCTCACCGTCATATTGGCGTTGAAGCTCTTTATCGCCGTCGGGATATCGCACTGACGCATCGTCGAGGCGGTCTCGTGCGATGAGGAATAAATATCGGCGGTGTACCGTGCATTTTCCTCGGTCAGCACCTCGGCTGTAATGACCGTCTCAAACGAGCAAACGATGCCGCCGCTGCCGTCGGGCTCGGCTTTTGCCGAGGTAACATCGCCCCACGCGCGGCAGCCGACCGTCCGTCCGCCATCTCCGTCTGCCGCGACCGTTTCGACAAACGGAATGCGGCGCGCTGCGGCGAACGGGCGCGCGCCCTCGCTCTCGCGGCAGAGCAGCACCGACGCGAATATCTCGCCGCGCACCGAAACGCCGTCGGCAGTAAGCGCCGCCTCGCTCACAAAAGGCTCGGCGCGGCAGCATATCACTCTTATCTCGCCCTCGCCGCCGTCGTCTGGCATGAATGTGTCCGAATATTCCGACGCCTCAGCAGTTCCGCGGTGCACGACAGCCGACGCCGATGACGCGGTGAGCCGCCTGATATCCGATTCCGGCAGCGCCTGACCGCTTATCACATCGTCAAGTGTGCGCCTGCCGAGCACGGCTGCATCGGCGCGCACGCGCGTGCGTATCGAAAGACGCCGCGGAGCCGTCACACGTGCGTTCACCGAGTCGCACACAACGTCGGCATACGCCACGGCGCCGTCGGTGTCAAAAGACGGGTCGTTGTCGGTCGTAAGGTCGAGATCGTACTCGGAAGGAAGCTCGGCAGACCACACGCCGCCGTCGCCTCCCTCATAGCGTATGCAGTATCTCACCGTTCCGGCAAACTCGGCATGTCCCGTTGTCAGATAATGCGCGGCGGGCGACACCGACGCCGTAACGGAGATGAGCCGCCTTATCTCGGGCTTGTAATCGGGCAGCGAAAAATCATCCGCAAGCTCCTGCGTCGCCGTGCGCGCCATTATCGGAGCCTGAGGACGCCCCGCCGCGTTGTTGTCCGCAATATTGTTCTTATATGGATCCATTTTGCTCCATCCGTCCCTTCCAAAAGAAATCTCAGTCAATCATATGACGCCTCGCGCCGCGGTATGCACGCAAAGCTCCGCTGTGTTGACAATCGGAGCATTTTGTTGTATACTTTTATTATTGTAACGGAATGAGGATATGAGATCATATGGAAAGCATGAGTGGGAGCGTGCCGCTTCGCAGCGCGACGTCGGAAGCCATATTGCGCGAGATACGCGCCGACATAATAACAAGAAAGCTGAAGCCGGGGCAAAAGCTGACCGAGCAGTCGGTGTGCGAAAAATACGGGATAAGCCGCAGCCCGGTGCGCACCATCTTTCAGCAGCTCGAAAAGGAAGGCATGGTGATTATGCTCGGCAACGGCTGCAAGCAGATCGTCCCGTTTGAGCGTTCCGACCTGCTCGGTGCTATAA
>CAJLZE010000013.1 GCA_905210995.1 uncultured Anaerotruncus sp. | reverse complement strand
TGCTGCGGTGCCGGAGCCGCGCCGCGTCTGCCGTTCTGACGGCGGTCGCGTCCCTGCGGCTGCTGACCTCTCTGCTTTCCGCCGAAGCGTCCTCCGCTCTGCTGCTGTGCGCCGCGCTGACCGCCCTGTGAGCGCTGTCCCTGGGGGCGTCCCTGTCCCTGCTCCGAGGAGGAGGGCTGCTTTTTGACCTTCTGTGCACCGCCCTTGATATCCTTTACGGTATCGGGAACGAAATTGTCAAGTCTGTCGTCATATTTCGAGAGGTCTACCGACGATGCGCCGGTGCCGCGCGTGTCGACCACGCGGGTGCCCGCATTTTTGTTTACGGTGACCGTCTCGCGTGCGCCGCCCGCAGCCGCCGAGCCTATGGCGAGCCCCGGCTGCTTCTGCTTCTGGCTCTTCTCGGCCTTCTCCGCAGCCTGTGCGCGGTCGCTGTTCTTTTTCTGTTGTGCGTTTGCCTGCTCCGCCTTTTTGAGGCGATCCTCAAAACGCTCGCCCGCCGAACGTGCGGGGTTGACCTGTCCGCCGCCCGTCACGGTCTTCTGCGGCTTTTTCGCCTCTGCGGGCTTCTCCTGTTTTGCGGGAGCTGCCGGCTGTGCCGCAGCCGCGGGCTTTGCGGGCTCTGCCTCCGGAGCTTTTGCGGCAGGTGCCGCGGGAACTTTATCCTGCTTCGGCGCAGGCTTTTCCGCGGGGGCGGGCTTTTCCTCCGCCGAGGGTTTTTTAGCCGCGGGTTTTGTAGAAGGAATATACGTCACGCCGTCTATATAATCCTCTATATTCTCCACCTGATTGGCGCGAGTCAGCTTTTCGAGGAGCAGATCGAGCTCAAAAGGCTCAAGTGCCTTCTGGGTCTTGACCTCTATCCCCGCCTCGGCAAATACATCGGTTATATCCTTTGTTTTGAGACCGAGATCCTTTGCCAGTTGATTTACCTTTACCTGTGCCGTTGCTGCCATATTCCATCATCCTCCTTGGGGTTTTATCAGATACCGAGCGGGAGCGCCGCTTTTTCTATCATTCTGACCATTGATGCGTCGGTGATCCCCACCGCCGCCGTTATTCCGCCGCGACCCACTGCCGCCGCAAGCTGTTCTCCCGTCACCGGGAGCACCATCAGCCTTACACCGTAGTATGCACACCTGTCATGCAGCC
Organism: uncultured Anaerotruncus sp.; assembly: GCA_905210995.1. GTDB lineage: Bacteria > Bacillota > Clostridia > Oscillospirales > CAG-272 > CAG-390. Next base: position 36,887 of record CAJLZE010000013.1, on the reverse strand, counting down.
GCTTTGCCGTATTTGCCGAATTGTCGCACGCCGCGAGCACGAGCTTTATCTCGCCCGCCCTCAGTGCGTCACACACAAGCTCGGTGCCGCGCACGACTGCCCGCGCACGGACGCACAGCCCGATATTTCCGAGCATTTTTGCCACCGCGCCGCTGTACTGCGGGCTTCCCGCCTCAAGCGGCGGTGCCTTTGTCTGCGCCTTTGCGGGCTTTTCGCTTTTAACGGGCGCGGGGCTTTTATCGGCTCTGCCGCGCTTATCATCCATAACTGCCTTCATGCCGGCGTCGGATCCTTTTCGCATACCTTGCTCTGTATCCTCTGATCTTTTGATTTTCTGCCGATCTCCCGCGGGGGATTAGGCGGCAGCGCCCTTATTCTGCGGCTTCAAGCTCATCCTCAAGCGTCTGCCACACCCCATCGGGTATTTCGCAGCCTAAATTCTGCTCGGCGCGCCGTGACTTTCTCAGCTTTCTGAGGCACGCGCGCGCGGGACATACATAAGCTCCCCTGCCCGGCTTTTTTCCGCTCCTGTCGATGGAGATAGTCCCGTCGGGGCTTCTCACTATCCGCACGAGCTCGCTCTTCGGGCGATGTTCGCCGCACCCGAGGCACTGCCTTTCGGGGATCTTTCTTTCTTTTGGCGCCGGAGCGCTCTTTTTTCCCATTTTACACTGCCGCGGGACCGCTCATTCGGTCTTTATGTCGATCTTGCAGCCGGTGAGACGCGCCGCAAGACGTGCGTTCTGTCCCTCACGTCCGATGGCAAGAGAGAGCTGGTCGGGCTTCACGACGACGTGAGCCGAGCGCTCGGCTGTCATCTCGACCGACTCGACGGTCGCGGGAGAAAGTGCCGATGCGATGTATTCCTCGGGATTTTCGCTGTAACGCACGATGTCGATCTTCTCGCCCGAAAGTTCGGCGCACACCGAGTTTATTCTCATTCTGTGGTTGCCTATGCAGGCTCCGACGGGATCGACGTTCTCATCGCGCGAGGCGACCGCAAGCTTTGTGCGAGAGCCAGCCTCACGTGCGATGCCCTTGATTATTACCGTTCCGTCCGCTATTTCGGGAACCTCGAGTTCAAACATACGGCACACAAAGCCGGGGTGCACGCGGGAGAGCGTGACGAGCGGCCCGCGCGACTCGCGGTTGACCTCAAGAACATAGACCTTTATCTTCTGGCCTATCGTGAACTGCTCGCCGGGTATCTGTTCACCCACGCCGAGAACGGCATGGCCGGTGTCGGTGTCGATAAGTATATTGCCGGTCTCATGGTCTATCTTGGAGACTGTCGCGGTGATGATCTCCTCGCGCTTCTGCTCGTAAGCATCCTGCGCGATCTTGCGCTCGGCCTCGCGTATGCCCTGGATTATGACCGACTTCGCGGCTCCGGCGGACAGACGGCGGAAATTTTTGGTCTTGACCTCGAACTCAAGCACCTTGCCGACGGTCGCGCGCTTGTTTATCTGGCGTGCCTCTTCGAGGGAAAGCTGTGTCTCGGGGTTTTCGACCTCGGCTACGACTTCCTTCTGCTGATATACCTTCACGTCCTTCTTTGCCTCGTCGATGACGACACGGACGTTCGTGTTGTTGCCGTATTCCTTTTTATAAGCCGCGATAAGCGCCGCTTCGATCTTTTCAAGCATATACTCCTTCGGTATGCCCTTTTCCTTTTCGAGCATATCAAGTGCGGCGAAAAATTCTGTGTTCATTTGACTTTTCCTTTCCTGCGGCACCGCAGCGCGGCGGCGCCGAACGCGCTTGTTTCTTTTCTTTAAAAATATGCGTGATATGCGTGCACGGCGTCAGTCGCCGAAATTATAAACTACCTTCATCTTTGATATCGCGTCAAAGGGGAGCACCGCCGGCTCGGCAGCGGCGTCCTCGCGTATCACCACCGCTCCGTCGTCCGAAAGTCCTTCGAGCGTTCCCGAAAACACGCGCCTCCCGTCATGGGGAGCGTAAAGGCGCGTCTCGACCTTCTGCCCGGCGCACGCTTCAACGTGCCGCGGCAGTGTGATCTCTCTCTCTATACCGGGAGAGGACACCTCAAGATAATACGCCTCGTCGATCGGATCGGCATCATCGAGCACGGGATCGACCGCGCGGTGAACGCGCTCGCAGTCGTCTATGCCCACGCCGCCCTCGGCGTCTATCGTAATGCGCAGGATGCGCTTTGCGCCTTCCTTGACAAAATCCAGATCCCAGATATCGCATCCGGCGTCTCTGACGACGGGCAGAAGCAGCTCATACAGCTTCCCCGCCATTCCGCCGAGTTCCTTTTTCATTAAGACCGTATCCTTCCGTTATTCGTTCTTTGCCGAATCATTAAATAAGAGTGGACGCAAGCCCACTCTCCATTACATCATATACTCTACATTAATTATATCACACTTTCTTCCGATATGCAATAGTTTCACGTATTTTTTTCATTTATTTTTATATCACATGGTGCCGCGACGGACGCCCGGCAGCGCTTTTCGTATGATTTCCGAAAAAGAATATAAGATTTTTATATATTTTGTGCTATTCCGGTGCTAATATAGTAACATACTTAAACCGCAAAGGAGACAGCGACAAATATGAAGAATATCCTCAGGTTCAGCCTTTCGCCCGACGCCTCGCGCATCGTCTGGAGCGCTGACGGTACTCCGCTTGCCGGCACCGAGGGCGGCGATTTCTGGCGCATAATGGCGGACGACGGCTACTATATAGAAATGACGGTGCATTCCGCCGATCAGCACGGCACCGTGACCGTCGACGGCAGCCGCACGACCGTTGTATACGACGGGCTCGTGACCGACTTCGGCAGAAAGCTTGACGTGAAGCTGACGCTGACCATAACCGACTCGGGCGATGGGTACACCTTTGACGCCTGCGCGGAAAACCGCGGCGACGCCCGCATAAACGAGCTTGAATATCCGTATATCGACCTGAACCGTCTCGTCGGCGAACGTGCGGACGATATCCTCTACCGCCCCGCGGGCATGGGCGAGCGCATAAAAAACCCGTGGCGCGCGCTCGGCACCGCTCACACCGAATACATGAGCTCGGATTACAACGAGATAAAATCCACCATCGTATACCCGCGCCCTGGCACCATGACGTGGCTCGGCATACAGTCGGATAAATACTTTCTTTACATGGGAAGGCACGACGAGCGCACCCGCGCCTGCTGCCTTATGAACGCCATTCAGCCGCGTGAATCAAAAACGCCGCGCCTTGTATCGTCTATCTGCCACTATCCCTTTGCGCGCAGGGGCGAAGCAATATGCACGCCGCCCGTGGTCGTTACCATGGCCGAGGGCGACTGGCGCCTCGGCTCCGACATTTACGGTGCGTTCGCTCATTCCACCTACTTCAAGCCGGTCGAACCGCGCGATTGGGTAAAGGGAATGACCGGCTGGCAGCGCATCATACTGCGGCACCAGTTCGGCGAGATCTTCTGGAAATACGAGGATCTGCCACGCCTCTATCTCGAAGGCAAAAAGTACGGTCTTGACACGCTGCTCGTGTTCGGCTGGTGGCGCGGTCGCTTTGACAACGGCTACCCGCACTATGAGGTCGATCCCGAGCTTGGCGGCGAGGAAGGGCTAAGGGCAGCGATCGCAGAGGTGCAGCGTCTCGGCGGTCACGTAATACTCTACAACAACGGCATCCTCATAGACAAGAACACCGATTTCTACCGCGAGCACCACAAGGAAGCCGCGCGCATCGACATAGACGGCAACGAATACGAGGATCACTACAAATTCGAAAACAACGGCACCGTGCTGCGCAACTACGGCTATAAATCCTTTGTCGACGCCTGTCAGGCGACAAAGATATGGCACGACAAGCTTATCGAGAACGGATATTTCAAGCTGAGATTCAACCCCGACAGCATATTCTATGACCAGATCGGCGGGCGCTCCAAGCTCTGCTTCAATCCCGCGCACGAGCACGGCTACCGCCCCGACGACGAAATGGTATACCGCCGCCGCAATATGCGCGACGTGCGCGCCATTCTGGGGCCCGATCAGGCTGTCGGCACCGAGTGCGTGAATGATTCACTCATCTGCGAGGTCGATTACACGCACGGCTGCGACCGCGGAGCCGGCTACCGCTCTACGCTCGCGGGTAACGTCCAGACGCTCTTCCCCGAGATGTACCGCCGCACCTTCCCCGAGCCGATAATCTCGAACCGCTGGATACATGACTGCCGCCGCGGCTGGAAGGACGACCTCAACCACGCGTTTATTTACGGAATGCGCTTTGACGTTGCCATATGGCGCTGCCGCAAGGTCGGCATAGCGGCGCTTCCCGAATACGGCGAGCACCTCAAAAAGCTCCTTGACCTCAAAGCGGAGCACAGCCGCTTCTTCTACGACTGGGGCCGTGCACGCTTTGTGTGCGACACCGATCTTACACTGCCCGAGGGCATCCACTGCTGCGAATACAAAAACGGCGACGAGCACCTCTTCGCAATGCGCAGCGACGCCGCCGAGACGCTGACCTTCGATATCCTCGGCAGGTCGGTGACACTTGCACCGCAGGATGTCGCCTGCGAGGTATTCGATTTTTCGAAATAAGATAAAACAAACATTGCCGTGTGACGTCTTTCTGCGTCGCACGGCTTTCTTGATATCGGCGCCGGGCGGTGCAAGTCGGCGGCAAAGATCATTCATTTTCGCCTTTCCGCTCTTGACGCGGCAGCGATAAAGAGGTATAATAAAAGAACTTCCCCGATTGAAAGGCAGGTCCTGTTATGTTTTTTGAAGATCTTTCCGCGTTCGACCCCGAGGTCGGCGCTGCGTGCGCCCGCGAGCTTTCGCGTCAGCGCCGCAATATAGAGCTCATCGCGTCCGAAAATATCGTCTCCGAGGCGGTGCTTCTCGCCGCGGGCGGCGTGCTCACCAACAAATACGCCGAGGGTTATCCCGGACACCGCTACTACGGCGGCTGCGCCTATGTTGACGAGGTAGAAGAGCTGGCGCGTGAGCGTGCCTGCCGTCTTTTCGGCGCCGAGCACGCCAACGTTCAGCCCCACAGCGGCGCATCGGCAAACTTTGCGGTCTTTTTTGCGCTGCTCGAGCCGGGCGACACCGTGCTTTCGATGAGCCTTGCCGCCGGCGGGCATCTTTCTCACGGCATGAAGCTGAATGTTTCGGGCAAATATTTCAACATAGTCCACTACGGCGTTGACCCAGTGACCGAGCGCATCGACTACGACGAGGTGCGCCGACTGGCTCTCGAATGCCGCCCCAAAATGATAATCGCGGGCGCGAGCGCATATCCGCGCGTGATCGACTTTGCGCAGTTCCGCCGCATCGCCGACGAGGTCGGCGCTTATCTGATGGTAGACATGGCTCACATTGCAGGTCTTGTCGCCGCGGGTCTGCACCCCAGCCCCGTTCCATACGCCGACGTCGTTACCACGACCACTCACAAGACGCTTCGCGGTCCGCGCGGCGGTATGATCCTCTGCCGCGAGGAGCTTGCCAAAAGCATTGACAAAGCGATATTCCCCGGCACGCAGGGCGGTCCGCTCATGCACATCATCGCAGCCAAAGCCGTTGCTCTCGGCGAGGCGCTGACGCCGGAATTCACCGTTTATCAGAACAATATCGTCAAAAACGCCCGTGTGCTTGCCGACGGACTGACCGCACGCGGCATCCGCCTTGTCTCGGGCGGCACCGACAATCACCTCATGCTGCTCGACCTTCGCGGCACGCCCGTGACCGGTAAAGAGCTTGAGACGAGACTTGACGAGGTGTGCATCACGGCAAACAAGAACGCCGTGCCGAACGACCCGCAGAAGCCGATGATAACCTCGGGACTCAGGGTAGGCACTCCCGCCGTGACCACACGCGGCTTCGGCATTCCCGAAATGGAGCAGATCGCCGGCTTTATCGCCGACGCGGTGTTTGATTTCGAGGCGAACCGCGAGCGCATCGCCGCCGAGGTAAGAGCGCTGACGGACAGATTCCCGATCTATAAAGACTGACCGAAACGGGCTGTCAGAAACTCATTTTGAGTTTCTGACAGCCCGTTTTTTAATAGTCGGACATTATCGTCGGGTGTTATTCGGTCACCATACCGTCAGTGCAGTAAACAAGGGTTTTTTTCGTCCGCAGCCACGAGCCGAACATATCCTTTTTGGATATGGCGCCCCACTCTGCTTTGGTACCGCCGAAGCTGATGCTCAGATCCTCATGGCATCCTGCAAAAGCCCTGGCATTTATCCGCGAAACGGTGCCGGGAACGGTAATATTCCCGAGCTTTTTGCAGTTTTTAAATGCGCTCTCGCCTATCTCCGTAACACCTTCCGGTACAACAAGACTTTCAAGTTCCGAGCAGTAAAAAAACATCCCTCTGCCGATCTCTTTGATGCCGTCGGGAAGCCTGACGTTTTTCAGGCTCCGGCATTCCGCAAAAGCGGTCACGCCTATTTCGGTCGTGCCTTTTCCGAACACGGCGGTCTCAAGAGCCGTGCATCCCCAAAATACGCTGTTCCCCACACCGGTAACACTGTCCGGAATTTCGACCGACACAAGCCCGGTACAACCGCCGAATGCCCCGACCTCTATCGTTTTCAGCCCATCCGGGAAAATGACCTCCTTAAGACCGGTGCAGCCCGCAAATGCTCCCTCGCCTATGCCGACGAGTCCGGCAGGAAGCTTCAGCTTCACGATGGCGGTGCAGCTTCCGAATGCACTAAAAGCTATGCTCTCAATACCGTCGGAGAATGAAATATCCGTAAGCTTCGTGCATTGAAAGAAAGCCGAGTTGCCTATGCTCTTCAAGCCCTTGCCGAAGGTAACGCTTTCGAGCTTCACGCAGAAGCAGAAAGCTCTCTCGCCTATCGATGTAACGCTGTCCGGTATCGAAATGCTCTCAAGACCGCTGCAACCGGAAAACGCACCGTTGCCTATCTCAACGATACCGTTTGAAATATTTACGGCGGCAAGCGCGCCGCAGTCCTCGAACGCCCCCGCGCCTATGTACGTTACGCCTGCCGGGATATTTATGACGGCAAGCTTCGTGCAGCCCGCAAACGCACCGCCCTCTATTCTTGTAATGCTGTCGGGAAGCGTGACTCTCACGGCGGAACAATATCTGAACGCCCTCACCCCTATGGCGGTAACGGGCTTACCGTTTCGGTCGGACGGAATAACGATCTCGGTATCCTTGCAGCTTCCCGCACCGATCACGGTATAGCCCGCGGAATCGGCATTGAGCTTGTATTCAAGCCCCTCGCTTATCCTGTATACGCCGCCGCAGTTTTTGCATACACCGTCAACGTATTCGTGCGCCTTTATCGGGTCGGTCCTTTGCTCTTGCAAAAGCTCGCCGCAGTCGCGGCAATGCGCACCGTCGGTGATCCCGTTTTCGGTGCAGGTGGCTTTCCTGCCCGGATCGACCACCGCGCTGTGACCTTTGGCGGGTATGACCTCGCTCTTTTTCAATATCTCACCGCAGACCGTGCAGCGTGAATCCCCGGTGGCCCCGTCCTCTGTACAGGTCGGCTGTACGGTCAGGTCGTATGCCGGAGTATGTCCGAGGGCGGGAACGGGCTCACCCTCCTCAATGACCTTGCCGCAATCGGCGCAGTATTTGCCTGCTCCCACTCCCGTTTCGGTGCAGGTCGGAGGCTGCGGAAGAGACTCTGCAACATTTTTATGCTCGCACTCACCGCCGCGGCAGGAACAGCACGCAGCTATAACAAAAGCACAGACGATCAATATTTTTACGATCTTTCTTTTCATTTTCGGTCCCCCTCCGTTTTTGTATCCGTGCGGATATCGTCTTTGACATCATTATAACATACGTGGAACATGACGTCAACACATTAACAACAAATGCATTAAAAAATAAGCAATATTATAGATACACGAAGGGGACGTCACACATCGGTGTGACGTCCCACTGTTTTTTATCCGGTTTGCCGTCTTATCTGCAAAGACCGAGGGATATCTGATACAGTCTCTGAATGTCGGCAGAGCGCTTTGCGCAGATAGCCTTCATCCTGTCGATATCCTCGTCGCTGAAGCCGTCGAGCTGACCCTCCTTCAGCTTATTCTTGTACATCTTGTCTGTCGTAAGAGCAAAACGTATGTCGCTGCTCACGATCTCGCCGTCTATCTCGGCAACGATGGCATCGCTCTTGCCCGCAAGGAGCAGATCGACCGCAAAAACTCCCATTTCCGTCGCCGTCAGACGGTCGCGCAGAGTGGGATTGCCGCCGCGCACGATGTGCGCAAGACGTGCGAATTTGGTCTCGATGCCCGTCTCCTCGCCGATCTTTTTGGCAAGTACCTCGCTGTAAGGCTTGCCCTCGGCGGTGAAAACACCCTCGGAAACGATAACGAGCATTCCTCTCTTGCCGTCTGCTTTCGCAGCCTTTATGCGCGCAATGGCGGCAGCCTCGTCAAACGGCACCTCGGGAATGGCGATCGCAACGGCGCCCGACGCTATGCCGGTCTTGAGCGCGATCTCTCCGCAGTCGCGGCCCATGACCTCGACGACATTGCATCTCGCGTGCGACTCGCAGGTATCGCGCAGACGGTCAACGCACTCAAGCACCGTGTTCATGGCGGTGTCAAAGCCGACGGTGTAGTCGGTCGCGGTGATATCGTTGTCGATAGAACCGGTCACTCCGATGGTGGGGATGCCGCGGATGGAAAGATCGGTCGCACCGCGGAAGGTGCCGTCGCCGCCGATGGCGACGATGGCGTCGATATTATTGCGGCGGCAGGTGTCTATCGCCTTGCGCATGCCCTCTTCGGTCTTGAATTCGGGGCAGCGGTCGGAATAGATTATGGTTCCGCCCATATGTGAAATGTTTGAAACACGGCGTGCGGTGAGGTCGATCATATTGTCGGCGATAAGACCGCTGTAGCCTCCGAGAATTCCCTTCACTTCAATGCCGTTCTGAAGTGCGCGGCGGGTTATTGCTCTGATAGCGGCGTTCATGCCCGGCGCATCTCCGCCCGATGTAAGAACGCCGATCCTCTTGAATTTTGCCATTGTAATGACTTTTCCTTTCTGACTGTGCCTTTGCTCGTTCCGGCACACAGCTTTTTCCGATATATTGTATAATATTATTGACAGAAAATCAATACCGCAAGCGTTAAAAAAGCGCGAAAAATTGCGGGCGACGTAAAAAAATCAACTTTTTTTACCGCCGTTGCTCTGAGTGACGTCGATATCGGGTATGGGAAGCCCGAGACTCATTGCCTGAGTTGCGGCGCTGTATCTGATGTATTCGCGCGAGCGCAGCGGAGACATCGAAAGCCGTCTCACTCTTTCGCCGTCCGCGGTCGATATCGCGATATAGACCGTTCCCACCGGCTCCTCCGGCGTTCCGCCGCCGGGACCGGCGTATCCGGTCGTTGCGAGCCCGATATCGGCGCCGAGAGCCGTGCGCACGCCGCGCGCCATCTCCGCCGCAGTCTCGGCGGACACCGCAGTGTGAGCCTCAAGCGTTTCGGCTCTCACGCCGAGAAGCTTCATCTTCGCATCGTTGCAGTAGGTCACGCAGCCGCCGAGAAAAGCATCCGAGCAGCCGGGTATGTCGGTCAGCCGCTTGGCGATAAGTCCGCCAGTGCAGGATTCGGCGACCGCAAGCGTCCTTTCCTCGGCGCGCAGACGGCAGAGCAGCGCGTTCTCCACCGATCCCACGTCAATACCGTAAATGAACCGTCCGACCTCGGTCGCGCGTATCTTTTTTATCGCCTCGTCGCACATACCCTCCGCCTCGCCGCGACAGCAGGCACGCGCGCTCACGCGAACGCGCACCTCGCCCTCCTTGCAGTACGGCGCAACGGTCGGATTTTTCCACTCACTCATCATCGTGCGCAAATGCTCCTCTACCGTTGACTCGCCCATTCCGAGAATGTGCACATTGCGGCTGACTATGACAGCTCCCGAGCGGCGGCAGAGATACGGATGGACTCTCTCCCGCCAGAGCGTGGTCATTTCTATCGGCACCCCGGGCAGAAGGACCGCAGTTTTGCCGCTTTTTTTATCCTCCACCGCCATTGCCGGCGCCGTGCCCCAGTCGTTTTCAAATATGACAGCCCCCTCGGGGATCATCGCCTGCTTTATGTTGTTTTCGGGCATTTCTCTGCCCGTGTCGGCAAAATAACGGCGTATTTTTTCAAGCGTATGCCCGTCAAGGTGCATATCAAGCCCGAAATAGTCGGCTACCGTCTCTTTGGTAAGGTCGTCGCACGTGGGGCCGAGACCCCCGCTGAGAAATACCGCGTCGGCATGCCCGAAAGCCGCCGCGAGCGCGCTTTTGAGGCGCTCGGGGTTGTCGCCCACCACAGTCTGACGGTAGACCGGGATCCCCATTTCGGCAAGACGCTGCGACATGAACGCCGCATTTGTGTTTACGATGTCGCCGAGCAGCAGCTCGGTGCCCACGCAGAGTATCTCCGCGATTTTTATTTCAGTTTCAAGCATAAAAACCTCCGACATGATCCGACAGTCGTTAGACGCGGGTCTGATCTTCATTTTGCCGCGTATGGCGCAAAAACCGGCGATGCGGATGAAAATTATCCTTCACACGCATCTTACGCGCGCATCGTTCACCTCAAAAGACGAATACATACATCTAATATTTTACATATATGTAATATATATTGAACATCATATCTTACATCTGTCGATTTTCGGCAGGTAAAAAATACGACGGGAAGCGACAGGCTGCGCACAAGTAAATTATAGCACCGACAGGCGGTTTTGTAAATACGATGCGGCAATAAATCGACGGCGGTTGACATTTTACGTCCGATGTGATAATATAGGACGGAAGAAAGCGAAGGGAAGGAAAACGATGTCTGTATGTATGATATGCCCGCGCCGCTGCGGGATCGACCGGCAGACGGCACGCGGCTTTTGCGGCGTCGGCGAGGAGATGCGCATCGTGCGCGTTATGCGCCACTCGTTTGAGGAACCGTGCATAGCCGGAGAGCATGGCGCGGGCGCGATATTCTTCACCGGCTGCAATCTCGGCTGCGTTTTCTGTCAGAACGCACCGATAAGCCACCCCGCGGCAGGGCATGAGCCGGGCGACACTGTGTCGCCGCGCCGCCTTGCGGACATAATGCTCGAGCTCCAGGCAGCCGGGCTTTCGTCGGTCGATCTTGTAACGCCGACGCACTTTACGCCGCGCATCGCCGAGGCACTGCGCCTTGCGCGGATGGACGGCCTTTCGCTGCCCGTGGTGTGGAACAGCGGCGGGTACGAGCTGACGGAAACGCTCGCTGTGCTTGACGGGCTTATCGACGTGTATATGCCCGACTTTAAATATTTTTCGCCCGCGATCTCGCAAAAATACTCCGCTGCGGCGGATTATGCCGACCGCGCGGCGGAGTGCATAGGATATATGTACCGTGTGCTCGGCGCGGCGCGTTTTGGGGACGGCATGATGACGCGCGGTGTGCTCGTGCGGCATATTGTGCTTCCCGGCTGCCGCCGCGACTCGGCAGATGTTCTGCGACGGTTGGCGGAAACGGTGCCGCCCGACGGGATAAAGATCAGCCTCATGAGCCAATATTCGCCCGAGTTTTACCGCGGGAGCGACCGCTCGCTGCGGCGGCGCGTCACGTCGTTTGAGTATGATTCGGTGCTCGCCGAGGCAGAGCGCCTCGGCTTTGACGGATATATGCAGGAGAGAAGCTCATCGGGCAGCAAATACACGCCTGAGTTCGGCGAACACTTGAAGATCGACAGCGACTGCATCCCTCCGCGCCATGACGGCGGTAAATAAAACACACGGACACGAGCTGCCGCGCATTGCGCGGCAACCCGTGTCCGTATATCGTCGGCGCCCCTCAGAGCCCGATCCTTTTCATAAAGCCGTCATATTCGTCCACGGCAGCGGCACCTGTACGTGAAACACGCCGCATTTCGGCAATGCGCGTGGGTATCAGCCGTATATTCGCAAATATCCTCACGACCCACGCCACCGGCAGCAGCCAGTGCCTGCCGATAAGAAATGTATAGCGCGACTCTATCCTCGCGGCGGGCGGGAATACCGTACCGATAAACACCCCGATACCGGTCGACTTTACGCCTTTTCTGCTTTTTCCGCCTTCACGCAGCCTGACCACAGAACGATCCCGCGTGTGTCCGAAAAGATCGGCGGAAAGCGTGTAATCAAGCAGCTCGCCGAGCGCCTCACGATCGGGCTCGGGCAGCGGGCAGGGCGCATCGACGCCGAACCACTCGCGCACCGCGTTCATGACCGTAAAGAAGAAGCCATCGAGCCGCAGCCGTTCAAATTCCGCACGTATATGCGCGAGATCGAGCCGATCCCCGCGGCGAAGAATATAAAACGCCACGTCAAGGTACATCCTGATGCCGGCACCGCCGCCGTAAAGATGCTTTGCAAGATGGCAGACGGTGTAGGTGAAATGAAAGTCATCCTCCGTCATGAAGCGCATCCCCGCATCCGGCACGGCATGCGCCCATGCCTCTCCGAAGTACGCCCTGAGGTCCGACCTACCGTCAAGATCCCCATCCATGAGATTGGTGTGGATCTCATAGTATTCGCTGCCCTTGCGATAGGAGTACGTCGGCTCCCAGTCATGCCCGACCGTGTAGCCGAGCGACAGCATGAGCCGGTGGACCTTCTGCCTGTCCGACGGCCGGATGAGTATGTCTATGTCACCGAAGGCGCGCAGCTCGGCGAGCGGATAGAGCCCGCGCAGATAATAGCCCTTAACGGGCATATGAGCGATGCCGTGTTCGGTAAAAATATCGGAGAGCGCCTCAAAATCAACGCAGCGGTTGAGATTGCCCGCTATCGCGCCGTAAAGTATGTTGTCGAGCTGCGCCGTGACCGACGCGTCGGAGAACAGCTTCCATTTCTTGTTCACATACGCGAGAACGGGAAGCAGATTCTGCCGCGCGGCACAGCGTATAAGCTCCGCGGCATCCCCCGCAGCGACCGAGCCGCCGTCAAGCGCCGGCGGCTCGTCCGCAACAAAGCTGCGCATAATTTTAATGAACTGCGCCTGTGTATCCATGTGATTTCCTTTTCCTGCTGCCGTTATTGCCCCTGCGCCCCGGGGATGAGATCGACCACCGCGATCTCGGGCATATTGTTTATGCGCGGGACAGCGCCGTGTCCCGAAAGTCCCGACGTTATTATCATCTGCATATGATCGCCGAGACGGAAATATCCTTTGTCATATTCGGGGAAAAAGCCCTGCATCGGCGCGTACAGACCGCCGACAAAGGGCAGCCTTATAAGCCCGCCGTGAGTGTGACCGCTGAGCACAAGGTCAACGTCCCAGAGCGTGTACGCCCCGTTGAAGATGAAGGTGTCCGGCATATGCGCAAGGCATATCCGAGGAATGTCGGTGTCCTCAAAATCCTTGAGAAAGCGGTATTCGGGCGACGCTCTGAACTCCTCCTCGGTGCGTCCGAAATAAAAGCCGTGTCCCATCGTACCGCCGATGCGCAGCGGCTGACCGCCGACGGTGACGTCGGCATAGTTGTCGTTCACAAACACAGCTCCCGCGGCTGTCATCCGATCGGAAAAGTCCGCGTACGATCCCATGTATTCAAGCTCGTGGTTTCCCGGCGCAAAAAAGACCGGAGCAATATCACAAAGCTTTTCTATGAGCCCGGTCAGCGCCTGGATATCCTCCTCACCGGCGCCGCTGCCGATCATATCTCCGACAAGGCAGACGGCATCCGGCTCCTGCTCGCCGATCTTGGCGATCAGCCGCGAATCGTCCTTGCCGAACGACTTGCCGTGCAGATCGGAAATGAACACAAGACGCACTCCGTCCGCAATGCCGTCGATATTCACCCGATACGTCGTCACATCGAGCCCGACAGAACACACTATCGCGGATATCGCGACCGACAGGAAACAGACCGCGACCGCCGCCGCAACGACCCGCCATAACAAACGCTTTTTCATTTCAGGCGGAGGATCCTCATGGTCTTGTTCCACGCCCGACGCAGAAAACGCCGCACAGCCAACGCAAAGCTTCCGATGCCGTATGTAACCGCGTGAGCGATCAAGCCGACGCGCGGCTTTCCGCCCGAAAGCGTGCATAGGTCGGCTATCTGCTTTTTGTAAAGCGGTTCTTTTGTAAAACGCGTCCCGAAGTGTACCAGTATGGTATTCTGTCCGCTCATTTTATCGCGTGCGCTGCCGCGTGATACACTCAGCTTCATCCTGCCCTCGTGCTCCCAGTAGCACAGAATATACATCTGATCGTGCGGTATGGGTCGGCACCCGCAAAGAGCCATTCCGAGCGTGATAAGCGGTTCGTCGCCCGGCGTTGCGAACCTGCCCTTGAATTTGTATTTTGCATAATCGGGCACAAGACTCATGGCCGTGTCAAACACCTCACGGCATTTTTCGGTCCGGCGCATGTAATAGATGCCGCCGTGCAGACCGATCACATTTGTGACCCGCGGCCTCAGTTCGCCGAGATTTTCATACTCGAACCACCCCGTTTTGTCGTCAAGCGGCAAGACACGCCCGAAACACGAAAAGTCGTCGGCACTGTCGAAAACATCAAAAAGCACGTTCAGATCGCCGTATGCAAGGCAATCGGCATCAATGAAAATATTCACGTCATACGGCAGCAGATCGAACCATACCGAGCTTATCAAGATAGTTGCGCCGCGCCTCCGGGAAAAGGCGCACATCGTCAAATTCGGCGGTATACTCGTTCTCGCGGTCGGCAAGCACCGCAAACGGCAGCGCAGATCCCGTAAAATATCTGTACGAACGCAGCAGATTCACTGCCATCCTGTAATACTGCTCATCTCCCGTGGCGATCGTGATAAATCCGTGGGTCATATTTGCCGTCTCCTGTCTTTTAGCCTCAGCAAGCTGCGAATTTTTTGTATATACGAATGGGACTTGACCCACTTCGGGTGAACCAACGAGAGATACCATGTGTATGTATCGTCACTCGTCCATTTGCGAATATTTCTCAACGCTTTTCGCTCCGGCATAGCATACTCTTTCGGAACAGCTTTCTGAGCATGATCGCCGTATGCCCTGATAACGATTTTTGATTGCACGACCAATCTGTTTATTCGCGCAAGCTCGGAAAGCTCACGGTCATTTTGCTGCTCGAAAAAAGCAATGCACCGTTCCACCGCTTTTACGCCGTCAAACCGTGCGGCAGTAAAAAGCTTGTTTGTAATGCTTCCTTCACGTTGACGGTAAAAATAAAGAATATCATTTGTCAATATGACCGTCTTCGATTTATAAAACAATTCAGGTGTGGTCGCATCATCTTCATGTACCATACCCACAGGGTAACGTATGTCTTTGAAAAGGTTGGTTTTATATATCTTCCCCCATGCCATAACAGGCACCTTGCCGTCCATTCTGTAAATACTCAGGCAAGCCTCGCGCCCGCTCATCGCGGTCGAAACATTATCGTTCCCCGCCATTTTCAGTACATCCTCATCGTTACAGAATGAAAGCATATCACACACCGATATGTCAGCGTCATTCTCTTCGAGTGCGGCAAGCAGCTTTTCCAAATAATTCTCATCCACCATGTCATCACTGTCGATAAACGTCACATACCGGCTGGTGCTGTTTGCAAACATCCAGTCCAAGCCTGCATTTCTGGCAGCGGAAAGTCCGCCGTTCGCCTGATGGATAACGTGAATGCGCCGATCCTTTTCCGCATATTCATCGCATATCGCACCGCAATTGTCCGGCGAACCGTCGTCGACCAGGATCAGCTCAAAGTCGGTAAATGTCTGCGCAAGTATGCTGTCAACGCACTGCCGCAGGTACGGCTCCACATTGTAAACAGGGACGATCACAGATATTATAGGCATTTTATCATTTCTCCATAGCCTTTAGCAAATCGGTTTTTAATTGTGCATAATACGGTTGCAATTCACGATTATCATATTGGTAGATCCGATTTGGAATTTGCATATACAGATCACCAACCTCATCCGCACTTTCAGCAAATTTAATGTAATCGAGTCGCTTGAGCCACTCGTAGCATCCTTTAACCTTGGGACTTTTGCTATTAATTACGACGCACGGGGTTCCTGTAATTGCTGCAAAAATCATTCCATGTAATCGGTCGGTAATTACAAGTTGAGCATGTTTGAACTGCTCGTATTTACTATTCAGTTCGTCTGCACGATTTTGAGGAAGGATCATATGATCCACACACATATCCGTATCGCATACATCATCGCCAAATATCCCTCCGGCAACCCTACGGATCTCCTTTTCCTGCTGCTCCGTTCTCGTTTTTTCGAGATCATTCCGCAAACACAACAAACAGCCCTTACGAACAGACTGCTGCCGCGACTTATCCATAGACAAAACCATATCAGGTACAAGTACAACATCGCGGTATATATTCTTCATAAAATCGTACGATGCCTTTTCGCGTGCATAAATTCTCAACCCCATGTGCGAGTTGTATATTTCTTCGGATTTCTTCAACTCCGCATCACCCCATCCGGTGCGTTCGTAATATATCGTATTTGGAAGACAAAAAATCTTCGATTTCGGGTTTTCTTTTATTAAATGGCGAAACTGCATTTCAACATCAAACCATAGTGTCCCTAAATTGCCGCCACCGTTGACAATGATCATCCGTCCATTCATAACGCCAAGTTTCTTGTGCGCATCCAGCAATCCAAGTTGACGTGTTGTCACTTCGATAAATGGGATCCTTAGTTCAATCAGCATTTTCTGCGCAGCCTCGGCAATTGCATGATCACCCAGATTTCCGTGCGTCGGTGAAAGAACAAAAAACACCACATCTTTGCCAACTGTTTTGAATTTTTTTGCTATAGTTAACGCCTCTTTACGACGCTTTCGAAACTCATATATATTTCCGTGTAATTTTCGCAGCGGAAGAAGTATATCCTTCATCTTTTTTATCTATTCTGATATTCGTTTATTCTCTGATCAATTACTTTGCCGTTATCAACTATCAGAGCATTTTTAAGAACGCATCTGATATCACCTTCGATCAATTCATTAATATACGACGGAAGCACTTTTGACAGTTCGCGTGACACTATTCTGTAGAATAATGATGGGGTATGATCTATCACATAACATGCGACATCTTTAATCACATGCACATGATCCACAATGGCAGTATTAGGTTCACATTTATACGGTGTCTCCTCGTCTGTTGAACCATCATCAACAAGAATAATCTCAATATTAGAGTATGTCTGAGAACGTGCAGATTCAACACACCGATCAATATATGCCGCAACGTTGTAAGCCGGAATAATAATACTGACCAAATCCATATCTTCACCTCATAAAAAGGAATCATGCTTTGTATATATGAGCGAAACTATTCCCGAACGTTGATTCCGGGCTCAGCGTATCTATCAATCTATTGCTATTTCGGGAAACATCATATACCCCCACCAGGTATGATTCCAAGCCATATTGTTATTTTCCCGGTCGTTTTGCTCCTTTTCAAAAGCAAATGCTTCTTCCACAACGTCATGCATCTGATTCGTCCCGAATTGATTTACCGAATATGCCGTCAATTTCACAACGTACCTTCCAGGTGCAAGCCAATCGAGCATAAGGGTCAAGTCAACCTCGTTCTCACCGCATTCGGCTTTGGCGGAAGGTCTGGATGTAGCAAGACCGACCACCGTTTTATCGGCAGCCTCGACCGTCATACGGAACGCCAAACTTTCGATCGGTACTCCGGATGTATAGGAAACCCGTACATGAACCGGTTCTTTACCAATGTATACAGCGTTATCCTTGTCCAAAAGTGTAACCGTACAGATGTGTATTTGCTCATCAACGAGCGCTCTGTTTCTCTTTACATCCGAACAATGGTTAACAAGAGCAGGAGTCTTTGTCATATCTGAATATATCTCTATCGCCCTCTCGGTATCGCCGTCGAACACGAGTTTTCCGTGGTCGAGGACGATGCAGCGGGTGCAGAGCTGGCGTATGGTATTCATGTTATGGCTGACGTAAAGGACCGTTCTGCCCTCCGAGCCTGCGGCATCACCCATTTTGCCGAGGCACTTCTGCTGAAACTTCATGTCTCCGACGGCAAGTACCTCGTCCATTACCATTATCTCGCTGTCAAGGTGCGCGGCGACGGCAAACGCAAGCTTGACGTACATACCGCTCGAATAACGCTTGACCGGAGTGTCGATGAATTTTTCCATCTCCGCGAATTCAACGATCTTATCGAATTTCCGGTCTATCTCGGCCTTTGTCATGCCGAGGATGGCGCCGTTCATATAAACGTTCTCGCGCCCCGTCAACTCGGGATGAAAGCCGGTGCCCACCTCAAGCATTGAGGCGATCCTGCCGTTATACGATATCGTGCCCTCGGTTGGCGCGGTAACGCGCGAGAGCAGCTTGAGCAGCGTTGATTTGCCAGCGCCGTTGTGACCGATTATTCCGAGAGCCTCGCCTTTTCTGACCTCAAACGATATATCGTCGAGCGCCAGAAAGCGTTCGCCGATGTGCTTTTCGCCGCTGCCTATCTTGCTGTTGGGGTCCTCCCTGCCGCGGACGCGTGCCCACCAGCTCTGAAGATCTCCCCGCAGTGTTCCGCCTCCTATGGCGCCGAGGCGGTATTCCTTTGAAACGTGTTCGATTTTTATTGCGATCTCGTCCATAGTGTCCCTCACACGGTATCCATAAAGGTCTTTTCAACACGGTTGAAGAGCATGACGCCTATAAGCAGCACGACAAATGTCGTCGCCCAACCGATAAAATAAAATTTCCACTCGACCGCGCCGATGCCGAGATATGCATATCTGAACAGGTTGACTATCGGCGTTACCGGATTGCACATATAGAGCGTGTGCCACTTTCCGCCGGGCGCAAAGGCTGCAAAGCCGAACATATCGTAGGCTATCGGGGAAGCATACATCCACAGTTGCGTTCCGAAGCCGACGAGCATCGCAAGGTCGCGGTATTTCGTTGTGAGCGCCGATATGATTATGCCGAAGCCGAGGCTGAGGAGCGCCAGCTGAAGCACGATAAACGGCGTCATGAGTATCAGAATACCGGGGCGCACGCCCTGTCCGGTGACAAGATAATATATGAGGAACACGACCATGAAGAAAAACTGGATGGCAAGGCTGATAAGCTCCGAGACAACCGTTGATATCGGCATCACGAGGCGCGGAAAATATACCTTGCCCATGGTCGCGCTGTTTGCCACAAATGTATTTGCCGTCTGACCGAGACAGTTTGAAAAATACGTCCACAGGACCGTTCCCGACAGGTAGAAAATAAATGACGGTATGCCGCCGGGCGCAAGGCCCGCAATATTACCGAAAACGAGCGTGAACACCACAGTGGTCAGCAGCGGCTGTATCACAGCCCACGCGGGCCCCAGAATGGTCTGCTTGTATTTTGAAATGAAGTTGCGCTTTACGAACAGGAATATGAGATCCCTGTATGCGTAAACCTCTTTGAGCTTGAGATCAAACCAACCCGTTCTCGGTTTGATCACCGTTGTGAATTTCTGTTCTTCCATCTGTTATCCTCGGTCATCCGCCGTGTATTTTCAAAAAAGCCCGCGCAGCTTTTCAAGTATTGCGGAGTTTTCGCTTTCGGGGCTGTGCTCCTTCAGATACCGCACATATCCCGCGCGCCTTTCCGGATCGGCGATAAGGCGCATGACGCCGTCGGCAATGCTGCCGGCATCGGCGGCGCAGAGCGCCCCGCTCACGCCGTCAGTGAGAAGGACGCGCGCACCGTCCGTATCGGTCGACAATATTGGGACATTCAGGATCATTGCCTCGGCAATAGTAAGTCCGTATGCCTCAAACCTGCTCGGCTGCACATAAAGGTCCGCCTGTCTGATATACGGATAAGGATTTTCCCTCATCCCGAGCAGCGTCACCGTATCCCGCACACCGAGGCGTTCTGCCCTCTCGCGCAGCGCAGCCTCCTCCGGACCGCCCCCGACTATCCACCAGTGAAAGCCGGTAACGCCCCGCCGCACCAACAGCGCACAGGCATCAACGGCAAGGTCCATTCCCTTTGCGGGCGAAAGCCTGCCGCAGGACACGATATTGAAGCTGTCACGGGGAAAAACCTGCTGCGGTGCTTCAAGGCTCTTTTCACGCACACCGTCGGCATCGGTCAGGTTGTTGATCGCAATTATCTTTTCGGCATACGCCGGGCGGAATGCACGCAGCTTTTCGGCAAGCGCCTCGGAGACCGCGATGATCTTCTCCGCCCGCCTGTATCCGAATGTATCGTGATATTCGCGGCGCATCGCGCCGTGGTGATAAAACATGAGAAATCTGTCGGCGTTCACGGCGCGCACGGCATACTCCGCCGCGCGGTCGCTGTATATTATAGCCGTGTCAAAGTGCTCTCCGCCGAGCTGATCCTTTATGTAAGCCGAATACCGCCTCGCCTCGGGCGCACGCAGCGCAAGCCGAAGAGCGCGCCACACGAGCCGCCGCACGCGCGACGCGTGCTGCGGCTCCTCCATGAGATCGTACATCCGCGCGTACCGGTAAGGCTTTTCGAACGACACCGTGTGATGCCTGTCTGCCACAAGGAGCCGGCATTCGGCGGTGATGCGCGACGCCGTTTCGCGTTCGTCACGCAAGATAAGGCACGTCACGTCATACCGCTCGCGGTCGAGCCTGTTCAGAAGATTGACAAGCGCCGTCTCGATCCCGCCGATCCAGAGCGCCTCGGTAATGAATATAAGCTTTTTTTTCATTTTCCTGCCGCAGCGCCTACGCCCGCAATGCTTCCTTTCCTGCCTTTATGCCGCCGTGCGGCTGCGAAAAGGCAAAATATCGGTTGAAATGTTTATCCTTCAGCGTTCGAAACCGCATTTCTGCGGCAGCACAGTCTCAAACGCGCGGTGCAGCCGCTCTGCCAACCGCTCGTGATCGACGCAGGTCTCGGGATCGTTTATGCAGATCATATCGTGGCTCTGCGCCCCGATCATATTGCACAGACCGTCGATCGTCTCTTCGTCGGCACAGGATACGACGTTATCGGTATTGAACGGCGCAAAATGCCCGCTTGCTATCTGCCACCACAGGCAGACCCACTGGTTGACATCCGACGCGCTGCGAAAACGGTTGAGAGTGGTGCGCCGCAAAAGCTCGGGCTCGGCATTCCATACAGCCTCGAATGTGCTCTTCAGATATGCCGCCGGTGCGTGAAGATTCCTGAATCCGGTGAAATAATCGGGGAACAGCTTCTCTGCCGCCAGCGTTCGGATATTGTCCTGCCAGCGGTACGCGCGGCTGCGGTACTTTTTCCCGAACTGCGCGACCTGACTGCGCTTGTCGAAATGACGGTTGACGACTCCGAGATCATTCACCGCCGCGTGCTGCCATATCCCGATCTCACCGACAAGCTCGATCGGATGCTCGCCGCCGTAGGTACACGGCAGCCCGTCGCGGAAAAAGGACTCCTCGGGCATCGGGCGAAGCATGAACATATCGTCGTTGAAATAAACGAAATGCTCCGCAAGCCCCGGGATCCTGTGGATATTCATCTCGATGGCATGCGAGCTGAATGTGGGCAGCGCCTCCGGCGGCATAAAGTCGGTATGCCTGACATGATGCAGCTTGGGATGCCCGGTATTGAGAAAAGCCGGAACATGCCCGCAGGTAACAAAATGCACCTTTCTGACCCACGGCGTGAACTTCTCCACGGCACGGAACCAATACGGCATCAGCCCCCAGTCGCGGAAGCGGTTCTCGCTGTTGCTGTCGTCAAGAGTCATGCCCTGATATTTCGCCTTTTCCGCCCGCCATTCCGGGTCGTTTCCGTCCACCCAGAGAACAACAAAATCTATGTCCATACGCACCTCTTACGTGATCTTTTTTCCCACTAACGGGATCCGCCGTATGAGCCATGTGGCGGCAAGACAGAGTATATATATGGAAACCGTCAGCATAAACAATACAATGTACGGGCAGGAGATCGGCTGCGGCAAAGGAATGAATGCCAAAAATTCATTTATCAATGCATGCAGAATATAAACGCCAAAGCTGAGTTCCGTCAATTTTTTGAAAAGCAAGACAACCTTGTCCGAAAAATCGAATCTCGATACTCGTTTTATAAAAAAGGTGTAAATCGATGCTGAGAATATAATTACATTTGGCTTCAAATACTGTTTGACAAAATCTGCTTCTTGAAGTTCGGGAGCAATCATCCCCTCAAGCAATACCGTCGCAACTAAAGCAATTGCTCCCACGGTATAAACAATTGCTTCGATCTTCTTGTTTATCTTATCTTTGTACTGAAAAATGCAATAACCCAGCACGTAATATCCGCTATATCCCATAAGCATATCAAGCCCCAACTTGCCAAAGGATGAATTAATTATGGCTCCAGCTCTAGGTATGTAAATAATGTACTCACTTACAATGTTCGCGATTGAAAACAAGATGAGATAATAGCTCATCAGTTTTTCATTTTCGGTTATTTTTCTAAGAATCGGAGCGACTATATATAGTCCTCCCAATGAATATAGGTACCAGAAATGATACGGACCTTCAATCCACTGAGTTAATATTCCCCATAAGTTCAGATTGCTGTATGCTCCGCTCCATACGTAAAACAACGTATATACTGCCGACCATACAACAACGACGGTTACTATGCGTAATAAGTATTTGCTCCATATTTTTTTTATGGTAACATCTCTCGACGGATCGAGAAAGAAGCGACCTGAAATCATAAAAAATACTGGAACGCACCAGACAATTGATGCCACAAACATCGAATGGTGGTTTGAGTTGAAGTTGGGACTCAAGTATTGATTACCACCTGCATGCATAGCGATCACCGCCAATATTGCCAGCAGCCGAAGAATATCAAGCTCCGTTTCCCGTTTTGATACCGTCATGTGAAACTCCCTTTCCGGTTTTTCCGATCAGCCACGGACAAAACCTGTTGATTGCGAAAATAAGTGCTGCTTCGACTGCCGCGATCAGGACAAACACGCAGGCGATCCACAGAATATCCGACCTCGCCGGCACCGTGTAGAGCACGAGCTGATGCGTACCCATAATGATCAACGAATTTTCGCCGATCAGCGTAAACAGTCTGCCGTGGATATGTGATGCGAGCCACAGCACAAAATATGTACCGCATATCCCGCTCAGCGCAAACAGCGGCGGGCTGCCCAGCACACAGCCGTAAAAATCGTTGCCCCATCCGAACTTGAAGCATGCGGCACTCGATGCCGCGGTCAAAAGGAAGGCAACAGCCGCTTTCGGAAATGTGAATGCGGACATGAATTTTTTGAGAAGGCAGCCGATGAGAATGAACCCCAGCCCAAGCAGGCAGCGAAAAAGCAGTCCCCACCAATGTCCCGCAGGCAAAAACGGAGTCGCCGCAAAGCACAGGACTGCCGCAGCCGCGAAAACGTACTTATTGTGCAGATATTTGACAAGCGCAAAGAAAATGATATCTGCCATGAACATTGCCGGCAGAAACCAGTCGGCTCCGACATTACAGCGAAAAGTCACCATAAGACGCAGCCCCTCGACAATCGACACGCTGCGGAGGACAAGCGATTTATAAACGATCGCCAGCATCTCAAAGAAGAAATACGGGATCACGAGAGTCCTTATGCGCCGCAGGCCGAACTCGCCCCATGAGCGCTCCGCAAGGCTCTTCGGATCGAAGAGCAGCCCGGAGATCACAAAGAACGCCGGCATATAGAACGAACCTATAAATTCCTGCGCAAGCGTATACGGAATGATATCGTATGCGGGATTGGCATATTGAAGCTCGTGCCCTATCACGACAAGCGCAATGAGCAGCGCCTTGGCTACGTCAAAGTACTCTATACGTTTTTTCATATGCACCTCCGTCGCTCCGCTCATCTTTTTCTCTCCGCGCAGCGGGCGGTTTTTACTTCAACGGCAAGCCTGTGACGCAGCCGTGACACAAGATTGCGCAGGTATATTTTAAACGATACCGTCTCGCACGGCACTCCGGCATATTTCCCGCGCTTGTGTACGTCAATGACATGCCTTATCTCCTGCGGTGACGACGCATAGTACATTTTCTGCCACAGGAGCATACGGTAAAACTCCGCCATACGCTCATCGCGGTCGGGAAGCGCCAGCTTCCTCATGCTCTCGTCAAACGGCTCGAGATATGCGGCAAGATCGGGTATCCTGCGCAGCCTGCGGTATGCGCCCCTCTCATCCTCCGATTGCCGATACCGGTATATCACCTCGGGGAGGCAATAAATACCACGGCAGAAGGGCAGAAGCTCCAAAACGAACAGAAAATCCTCCATCAGGATCATTCCTTCGCGAAAGCGCACGCCAGAGCTCACGACCGTCTCGCGGCGATAAAGCTTGTTCCATACCGGAGTCAGCGCGTTGCATTCGTAGAGTGCTCCGAAATCATGCACCGCGTCATCATCCGACATAAGTCTCTCATGCGGATATACCAGCTCGTCGCGGCGGTACATTTTTCCCCGGTGATAGTAATCGAAGCTCAGACCGAATATAAGCATATCCGGCTTCCGTGCCGAAACGATCCCGGAGGCACGTGCAAGCGCCCCCACATCCACCGTATCATCCGAATCGACGAACCAGATATATTCACCCTCAGATTCATCGATGCCGCGGTTGCGCGCGGCAGACACCCCCTCGTTGCTCTGATGAACACAGCGCACCTCGGGAAAGCGCCCGGCAAGCCCGTCGCACACCTCGGAGGTGCCGTCGGTCGAGCCGTCGTCGATAAGTATTATTTCAAGATCGGTAAGGCCGGAAGCGCGGATGCTGTCCACGGTCCCCACAAGAGTTCCCGAGCAGTTATACGCCGGTATCACAACGCTGAATCTCATTTACCCGACCTCCCAGCAGAACCTGTAATTAAGATAGTTATCCACCGAATAGTCAATGGCAGCGCCGAGATTTGTATGATAGTAATACCAGAATGCCAGCACCGCCACACACGCAACGGCAGCCGTACGCTGCCCGGGCGTCAGAACAATATGCCGTATCGCCTGGTTGTCGCCCTCCGCGTCATCCTCCTCCGTATACAGCATCATGGGGAGATATAGTATAACAAACTGAAAATAGTAGTCGGTAAGCCGCGTAAACACGTTGTCGAAGCCCGAAAACATCTGCAGCATTGCCGCAACGACCATAAGGTTGAGGAGCTTTGAAAAGCGCTTGCCGCCGAAGCCGTGCAGCATGATCCCCGCCGCAATGAGCGCGACTATCATCAGAAAGCGCAAACCGAGGCGGTCGTTCACCGCAAAATCGGTCTCCTCGTAATAAAAGCTGCTGACAAACGTAACTATCGGGTTGCGGAACAGATATACCAACGCGGCAAATGCCGCATATAAGCCGAACCGACGGACGGTGAGCCTGCTGCGCGCGATCGGATAAGCCGGAAGGAATATGAGCGCCGGCACATGGATGCACCCGGCAAGCAGGGTGATGAGCACGAATTTCAGCGGCTTTTCATCCATTATCGCCGTAAACGCCCACATTATGACCGCCATTGCAAGCGCCTGCTTGATAGCGCTGAAGCCGAAAATGTAGAAGCCGAAGCAGTTCCAGATAAGATAGCTCAGCCACGGACGGTGAGCGTACCTCCAGATGATATACGCCACGGCAGCCTCTGTTATGACCGCGATAACGATAAGGAGGGCCTGAAAATCGTTGTCCGAAACGGCTGCCACGAGCTTGTTGAGCCAGAAAAAGCCGAAGTTTCTGCCGCCGCTCCATACCTCATCGCTGAACCAGCCGTTCTGCGGTATGGTGTACATATATCCCCACGCATATTTCATCAGGTCTCCCGTGAGATACTTGTACCGCCATCCGCATATAAACGCGTGAAGGGCAGCCATAAGAACAATATATATTTTTCTTTGCTTTCCCTCTTGCGGCAGCAAAAAGCCGAAAACGACCACGGCAGCCACAACAAGATAATATATTTTAACGCCCATGCGTCATCTCCGTTTTATGTTTCAACGCCTCGGTAAAGAACCGCTCCGTCTCACGCGCAAGCCGCTCGCTGCGGAAGTCGGCACCGCGCAGCGCAGCCGCCGCGGCATAATGCTCCGCAAGTCCCGGCTCGGTCAGCATACGCTTCACTCCCGCGTAAAACGCCTCGTCGTTATTGTCAGTGATAAGACCGTACCGGCTGTCGCCGAGAAGCTCGCGCATACCGGAAACATCGGTCGTGACTATCGGCTTTCCGAGAATCAGCCCCTCGGTGATAAAGGTACTGAAGCCCTCGTAGACCGACGAACATACAAGCAGATCGGCGGCATTCATGAGACAGTACGGATCCTTACGGAAGCCGAGCAGCTTCGCCGAATCTTCAAGGTGATTTTCACGGATGTATTCCTCAAGGATCGGGCGATCCTCGCCCTCTCCGATCACCCACAGATCGTGGTCGATGCCTTCCGACAGCAGCCGCCTGTGCGCCGCCAGAGCGCGAACAAAATTTTTGGGCGCGCACA
Source organism: uncultured Anaerotruncus sp. (assembly GCA_905210995.1). Lineage (GTDB taxonomy): Bacteria > Bacillota > Clostridia > Oscillospirales > CAG-272 > CAG-390. Next base: position 10,437 of record CAJLZE010000013.1, on the reverse strand, counting down.
GCCTGCCGACCGCAGCAACCGTAATCCTGCGCTTATGCACATCACCAGGCAGCGGCAGCGCCGCCTTCCGCAATATCTCGGCATCGTCAACCGTATTGTAAACAGTGACCGCATCGACCGTATCGCCGTAAAGCTCGCAAAAGCTTTTGCGAACGTTTTCGGAAACACAAACGGCATAGTCGTAGCTTGAATAATATTTCTTCGTCGCCGCCGCAAACGCCGCAGGATCGCCGATGCGGTTTTTAAGATCACAGTGTACCCACGCGAGCTTCAGCGCCGACTTGTTTGTTGAGCCTGCCATTATTTTGGTCGCGCCGCATTCAAGATAGGCGACCTCAATGTCGTAGTCGCCCTTTATGTGGAGAGGATATGTCAGCCCCGCGGCAGCCTCGGCGCGCATACGCAACTCCGAAAGCCTGTTTTTTGATGGATAGCAGTATCTGTATTCCGTCCCCGGAGCCAGATACTTCGCCGCATCCTCACGCCAGAGCGTCTGAACAGTAACGGCAAACTTCGTCCGGTCCATCGCGTTGACCAAATTGCAAAGCACCTTTTCCGCCCCGCCGCCGCTCAGGGATTCAATGAAAAAGAGGATTTTTGTCACTGACTGCATCCTTTCTCGTATATTTCATATATCTTCCGCATTGCCGCACTTACATCAAAGCCGGATCGCCGCATCTCCGAGGCATATTTTTCGGGCTCCCGCCTCCCGGCACGGCAGATCGCATCTACCCATTCGGCTCTGTCGGCAAGTGGCAGCGGATGGATCAGATCGGTAAGAAACACATCCTTCGGTACACTGTCGGAGATCACGCACGGCAGACCGTTTGACTGCACCTCTATGACCGACAGCGGCATCCCCTCGTAAAGTGACGGGAATGCAAAAACATCCATTGCATTCAGATGATCGGCAACATTGCGCACATTGCCGGTCAGACGCACATATGCCCCAAGACCCATTTCGCTTATTTTCCGCTCAAGCATATGCCTGTCCTCTCCCTCGCCGAGCAGCAAAAGGAACGCATCCGGACGCCTCACGAGTATCTCCGGCATAAGATCGATAAGAAACGCCTGATTTTTCACCGCCGCGAGATGCCCTGCGTGACCGATAACGAACCTGTCACGCAGTCCGAGCTGACTGCGGAATGCGTCACGTCTGTCCGCATCATAAGCAAAGCTCCTTGTATCAACTCCGTTGAGGATCGTTATTCCTTTTTTTCCGAATGCACGTCTGCCGTACAGCCGCTCTCCGGCGCTTACTCCGCAAGCCACACGGTCGGTAGCACAACTGAGGATAAAAGATTTCATCAGCGCCTCATACAGCCGGACCTTTACGCTGCGTTTTTCAGCCAATGCCGAGTGCGCGTGAGCCACACGTACGGGAACACCGTAAAGTCTGCCGGCAAGCATCGCCCATCCTATGTTGAACATCGTGTGCGCGTGAATGACGTCATAATGATAAGTACGGATAAGCTTTTTCAGGTTCTTCATATACGCGCAAAAGCTTTCGGACGGCTGCGGTAGGTGAAATATCCTGCACCCGCGTGCCTCAAGCTCCGGCTCATATGCCCCGACCTCGTCGCCGAATACAACATAGTGGATAGTGAATTTTTCGGGGTCCGCATAAAAACCAATGTCTGCAGCCACTTTCTCGGCTCCGCCGATACGTAAAGAAGCCGCAACTATAAGTGCCGATTCTTTCCTTATCTCCATTTGTGATTTAAATATCTATATAAAAATTTCATTGTTATATCAAACCCAAAAACCGAATACATCAAAAATACAGCCAGCACTTTTTTATTGTGATGATATTTTAACAAGAATGTGTATTTCTTGTATTTCCCTAATATTTCTTCGTATTGAGAATCACGTCTAATGCGAGGTATATCACCCAAAATCATAGCATACTGATACGCCCAATATTCATAATACAGATGCTTCATCTCTTCGCTTTCGCCGTCTTTTTCTACCAGTGAAACGCCTTCTTCTATTTGATTTATAATATCTGTTATGTTCTTTTTACCTATCGAAGATGTAATGGATCCACTTGTTCTCAATATATAACTATAAAACGCCGAACTACAAACTTTTATATCATTTGCATATACTAAAACACGTCCTGACCATCCAATATCCTCGCTCAGCACGCCATGTTGAAAATAAATTCCATTGCCAATCAGAAAAGTTCTTTTCAAAGCTTTCAAATATGCAGCATTATAATATTGATAATCATAAACCAACTGCTTTACAATATCGTATTTTTTTCCGTAATGTTTATCTATTGTCGGAATACATTTTTTTATGATATTCATACCGGCATCATAAAGTGTATATCCAAAGCAAATCACATCGACATCAGGATTTTCATCAATAATTAAATTAAGCCGCATCAGCGCCTCGTTGTCATTCCACATATCGTCGCTATCCATAAAAAGCACGTATTGCCCATTGGCAACCTCAAGACCTGAATTTCTTGCCGCGGCCGGTCCTTGATTGCTTTGGTGTATGCATTTTATATATTTATACTTCTCGACATATTCATTACATATGTCCCCGCATCTATCTGGAGAGCCATCATCAACCAGTATAATTTCGAAATTCTTATAAGCCTGCATTAAAACACTGTCAACGCACCTTGAAAGTTCTTTTTCTGTTTTATACACAGGTATTATAATACTGAATTTATATAAAGAATTATCCATTGGCATTGCTAAAATATCTCCGCTTCCAATAGAAATACAATAACGTCCCGGGAATCAGGCATACAGTCATGATACCGCGATAATCGGTTTCCAAATACATTCTTCGTATTGAGGCTCCGGCAAAATGACTATAGCATACATATAAGACGGCATTTTTGATTCGGGTCGAAAAACTAAGTTTTCTGTTCATGTAAACATTTGAGTTAAAACGTCCTCCGCACGGATTGGAAAGCCTCATCTTTCGACCTTGCTTTGTAAGTCCATTCTCCAAATAATCACACACATATATTGCCCTATCTATATACACTCCTTTTCCCAAAAGTTCAATTTCTAAAAATGCTGCGCCTTCCCCTATGAACCGCTCATTTGAAAAAACGGGAAAAACAAATTTAATGAATGTTTCTGATCTAAATGTATCGCAACAATCCCTACTGTGCAATTTTGATATTCTTTTTTCTTTGTAAGTATAAATCACACTATTTGTATTCTTAACGTGGCACAGTGTCTCTCCATTTTTATTCTTTCTGTAAAAATATATGACATTCACGCTTGTGTCGTAATCATATTTTCTCCATGAAGAAATTACGATTTCAACTGCATCCGGTGTTAACATATCGTCGCTGTCCAAAATCAGCACATACTTGCCTTTTATATACTTGTGTGAAAAATTCAGCGCAGTATGTTTCCCGCCGTTTTCTTTAAAATAATAGTCGATACACATGTTGGGTGCTTCTGCCATAAACTTCTCAATCACCTGTCGTGTATTATCTTCGCTTCCGTCATCAATAACCAACCATTGAAAGTCATTATTGGTCTGGTCTTTAAGCGATTTCCAACATGCACGCAGCATTTGGGAACGATTATACGTTGGTGTAACAATCGTTAATGTGGGTGTCGAATTATTATTCATCTATATACTTCACCGACCTCATAATATTTTCAACCGCTTCAACTGCATTTTCTTCTTTGAAAATCTCCACAGCTTTTTCATTACAAGCACCCATTTCGGCGCGGAGCCCGGGAGAATCGATAAGCTTTTTTATCGCATCGGCGACCTCGCCGGCGTCACCGGGAACCACAAAGCCGCCTTTGCCGTCTTCAATAAGATCGACATTTCCGCGTATACCGGTACAAACGACCGGCAGCCCGCTTGCCATTGATTCCATCAATGCCCGCGGCAGGCCTTCACGCAAAGATAAAAAAGCAAATATATCACAGGCACACATGATCTCTGCGATATCCCTACGATACCCGAGGAAATGCACCTGTTTTTTAAGTCCACATCCGACTGCAAGTTTTTTCAGATTCGCTTCTTCCTCACCTTTTCCGCACAGAAAGTACCGAATATGAGGATTGTTTATTTTCCGTATTGCACGGATCACCGTTTGTTGATTTTTCCCCTTATGAAGCTCCCCTACCGTCAGCAATGCGATATCGTCATCTGCAAGGCCGAGCTTTTTGCGCCACTCGCTGCGGGTATTCACGTCCGGTGAAAAACGGTCGAGGTTGACACCAACGCCGGGTATCTTCTCCACCCTCTTCGCGTGGAAGGTCGCGGCGCGGCGGTGGTCTTCCTCGTTGATGGTGATTATCATATCGCAGAAGCGCGAGCAGAACTTTTCAACGGGGTAATAGATCATCCAGTTGACGAGCGGCGCGCCCTTATAAAAATGAAAGCCGTGCACCATATAAACGACACGTGTGCCGCGGCGGCGTGCACCGCGCGCCGCAAGGCGCGTCATAACGCCCATAACGGGCTCGTTCGTCCATATGATATCATAACTGCCGCCGTCGATTATCCTTTTCAGGTCGCCGTAGCCGTGACGGTTGGCAGGTGAAAACGGACTGCGCACGAGCCGGACGGTGTGTATCGGCGCTATTCCGTCAAGCTCACGGTGAAGGTCGCCGAGCCTGTCCCCGACGACGGAGCAGGCAAGCTCCACCGAAAAACCGTGCGACGAAAGATATTTCACATGCGGTACGAGGAACTGTATCGCCATCAGGTCGGTGCAGGTAAGCAGCAGACGTTTCATTTTTGAGCCTCTGCCAGCACCTGCGCGGCGATGCCCGCCGCGTCAAGCCCGTACCGGCTGCGCAGGTACTCCTGACTGCCGACGAGCTTTGAATACACATCGTGCAGGCCTATGCGCAAAAGCCGCGCGCGGGGCGACGGAAGCTCCGCCAGCACCTCCGCAACGGCGCCGCCGAAGCCGCCGACAGTATTGTGCTCTTCGACCGTAACTATCAGATCGAACCCGCCCGCCGCAACCGCGATCGTCTCGCGGTCGATCGGCTTCACGGTCGGAAATGTCCATACAGCCGGGTGTATGCCGTGCTGCGCAAGTATCGCCTCGGCGTCGCTCACCTCGTCGAAGATCGCGCCGGTCGAAAATATCGCCACGCGCTCGCCGCCGTGTATGGGAAGAGCCTTGCCTATCTCAAAGTGATCTATGCGGTCGTGTATCCGTCTCTCACCGCCGCGCCCGAGGCGCATATAGCAGGTCCCGGGGTATGCCGCAATGGCTTTTGTCGCCTCGGCAGCCTCAACAAGGTCGCCGGGACAGAGCACCGCAACTCCGGGCAGCGCGCGCATGACCGCAATATCCTCTGTCGCCTGGTGGCTCATTCCGAGCGCGCCGTAAACGAACCCGCCGCCCACGCAGACGATCTTGACGTTCGCGCCGTGATATGCGCAGTCGTTGCGTATCTGTTCGAGGCAACGAAGAGTGGGAAAGTTCCCTATCGAGTATGTAAAGATCGTTTTGCCCTCAAGCGCCATGCCCGCGGCGACGGTCGTCATATTCTGCTCGGCAATGCCGGCGTTAATGAACTGGTCGGGAAGCTGCTCCCAGAAGGGCTTCAGCACGCCGAACCCGAGGTCGCCCGTGACGAGCTCAATGTCACGATCCTTCTTTGCCAGTTCGACAAGAGTATTTACAAAGGTATTTCTCATTTTTATGACCTCGTAAAATATGCGGGGTGCCAGCCGACCGACGTTGTGTGATCGATCCCGATATCGGCGTCGGCACCCGGCTCGGCGGGGGATGCAATGCCGTCCGGAGTGTACGGATCCTCAACGCCCTCGGGCTTCACGGCATAAAGCTCGCTCACTGCACGGTCGTACTCCCATCCGTAGTGCGGGAAGCGGTAATGCCAGAGGATATCGTTCTCCATAAACGACACGCCCTTGCCCTTTACCGTGTCCGCGATAACGACCGTGGGCTTGTGCGCTTCGTTGTGAGTGTCGGCGAGCGCGCTGCGCAGCGCGTCGTGATCGTGACCGTCAAGCCTTATGACGTTCCACCCGAACGCACGCCATTTTGCGCCGAGATCCTCAAGCTCAAGCGTATTTTCGCAATAATCAAGGCTCTGCATGCGGTTATGGTCTATCACCGCGACAAGATCTTCAAGCCTGTAATGATTTGCAAACAGCGCTGCCTCCCAGACCGAACCCTCGTCGCACTCACCGTCGCCGAGAACGGCAAAAACGCGGTGCGGCTTGCCGTCCTGCACGGCGGCGAGCGCCATACCGGCGGCAGCGGAAAGTCCGTGTCCGAGCGAGCCCGTTGAAAAGTCAACACCGGGAATATAATGCGAAACGTGCCCCGAAAGGCGGCTGCCGTCGGCATAATGCGAGCGAAGCTCACCGACGTCAAAAAAGCCGCTCTCGGCAAGCGCGGCATATACCGCCGCCCCGGCGTGACCCTTGCTCATGATAAAGCGGTCGCGCCCGTCCCATTCGGGCCTTGCGGGATCGTATTCAAGAATATCCGCATAAAGCACGGCAATAATGTCCGCAACGGACATCACCGACGCAATGTGGCTGCCGCCCGACAGATGCGTCATTTCAATACCGTGCCTGCGTATAAGCCATGCAAGTTGGATGCTGGTCATCGTATTCTCCTTCATCTCCGCACACCGAGGACAAGGTCACAGAACCCGCAATGCAGAAATTTTAATTTCCGATAGATGAAAATAATTATAACCGGACAGATAACACCGGCGACAAACATAGCCGGAACGGTAAAATACCACGGAGATCCCGCCCGTGCGCACAACATTTCAACGATAGCCTGCGCAGGCCATGAACAGATGTAAAACGTAAACGCGTTATCGCTCAGTTGCCTGATCAGCGGGATCTCCGCATTTTTCAACAGTTGTCCCGTTTCCCAACACACGGCAAGCATTATTACGGAGATCACAAAAGCTCCCACGGCTGTCTTGCCGACCGTTCTTGACAGAACAACCGACAACGCGGTAAGAGCGATAGCGACCGCCGCTCTCATGACATCGAAAAATCCCGGTCTGCTTTTTTTCTCTGTTTTCTCACCGCGCTTTTTCGTCAGCATATAAAGGATATATCCCGCGGCGAAGTAAACTGCAAAGTCAAAAACATCGCTTATTCCGAACAGTTTTATTTCCGTACCGACAAAGTGAAGGCACAGAGAAATGCACGCTGCCGCAACGATGGGCGCAGCACCCAATCTTTTGAATTTATCTGTGAAGATTTTCACCAGTCCGAATACCGAATAAAGAATAAAAAGTACGGGAAGAAACCAAAAATGTCCCCACACATTCTCGCGCGGAACGAAAAACATCGTTAGTACGGTGCGCGCCGAAAATCCGGTCAACCCGTTGTGTTCGACGGCATACTTGGGAACCAAAGAAACCGCCGACAAAACAAAGTACGGAGTAAAAAGCCGCAGTGCCTTATCTTTCAACCATCGGAAATATCCGAACCGCACAATACTCGCCGATCCGCAAAGCAGAAACCCCGCGATGAAAAAGAAAAGCGGCATATGAAAATAATATATAAATCTGACCCACTCACCCGGAAATGTGCTCCAATCGTTCGGGTGCGAATGTCCGAGTATCACGAGCAGTGCCCCGAGGGCGTACAGTACATCTATTTCACGAAATCTTTTCTTATTTTCCGTCACCGGCGCCTCGCTCATCCCGACACCTCGTCAAGTTCTTTCATTTCCGCTGCGCTCAGATGCCACCCCATTGCCTCCGTGTCGGAGTCGAGCTGATTCGGGCGTTTGATGCCCGCAAGCACCACCGAGCCGGGCAGCGTATCTAGTATCCAACGTATGGCGCAGGCTGCGACCGACCTACCGTGAGCCTCGGATATCCTCCGCAGTACCTCGACTATGCGCAGGTTGCGCTCAAGCTTTTCGCCGTGAAAATTGACATACACCTCACGGCTGCGGCGGTCGTTGGCGCCGAACCTGCTTTCGCGGCTGTATTTGCCGGTCAGGATGCCCTGACCGAGGCTGCCCCACGTCATAGGGGTCACGCCGAGTTTTTTCTGTATTTCGCGCAGGTCGCTTTCGTTTTTGCGGCAGGCAAGAGAAAATTCGTCCTGGCAGCATACAAAACGTCCGCGGTACGGCAAAAGCTCGCCGATACCGTCCTCATGTATGTTCGAAAGCCCGAAATATCTGATCTTGCCCTCCGTCCGCAGGCGTTCAAGCTCATCCACCACGTTCTCTATCGGAGTTTTTCCGTCGCGGTAGTGTATGATATATATATCTATGTAGTCTGTCCCGAGGCGTTTGAGGCTCTTTTCGAGCGCCTCGCGGATGTACGCGGGAGAATTATCGTAATATGTTCCGCCATCACCGGCGCGGACGCCGAATTTGGACTGTATCACCACGTCCTTGCGGTGCGCGCCGAGTCCCTTTGCGAGCATAAGCTCGGAATGCCCCAGTCCGTATGTATCCGCCGTATCAAAAAAATTGACACCGCACTCGAGCGCCCTGCCCACCGACGCGACGAGCTCGTCGTCGCGGACGTTGCCCCAGCCGTAGCCGCCGAGCGGGCACCCGCCCATGCAGAACCGCGAAACGCGCAGATCGGTATTTTCAAGTGTTATGTATTCCATATATCATTTCCCTTTTCCGAATATAACGCGCGTTGCTTTTTTTACGACGCACCCGACAGTTTTAAAAAACAGGTAAACGTCGGTCGCAAACGACACCTCGCGGGCGTATTTTATCCTCAAAAGATTTTTTCTGGCGAGCACCTTTGTCTCATAGACCTCGTCGGCATTCCCCGAGCCTACTATCTCGTCAAGATTTATGAATTCTATCGAGCTGAAATCGGTGATTCCGGGGCGCACCTCAAGTATCAGCTTTTCGTCGCCCTCGTATCTGTCGGTATATCGCAAAAGCTCGGGGCGGGGACCGACAAAGCTCATCCTGCCGGCAAGAACATTGTATATCTGCCCCAGTTCGTCGAGCTTGGTCTTGCGCAGGAACGCACCGACGCGCGTTATGCGCGGGTCGTTGAGCGCGGTCGTGCCGCCGTATTTATCTGCGTCGCGGCGCATCGTCCTCAGTTTGATTATATGAAACGGCTTGCCGCGGTATCCGCCGCGCAGCGGAGTGTAAAACACCGGAAAGCCGTCGTCGATGACGATCATAATCCCGGCGATCAGAATGACAGGCGTGACCACCACTGACAGGATGAGAGCCAGCACGAGATCTATCGCCCTTTTCACAACACGGTTGTAAAATCCGCGGTATCCCGCTCTTTCGGACTCGTATGTAAGCTCCGCATCCGCTTTTTCAAGATATGTTTTCACAGCTTCATCCCCGGTTTAAGTTTCGGAAGCACTCACGGATCCTCCGCTTCACATCACCCGCAAACGCGGAAACGGCGCAAAACGGCATACGTTTTGTTAGCCGAAATACAAAAACGCCGCTTCTTTCCATGTCCATACTGCTTCATAGTAAATTATATCACTCTGCACACAAAAAAGCAATATGCGGAGCGAAAAAAGAGCATTATATCATTAACACATTTTAAATCGTCGGAGTATTTCGTTAATAATGACATATGTGTTTTCCGCTGCACCGCGGGGGATTGACAAAACAAATGTTTGAGTATATAATAATTAAAATAAAATAACTAAAATAACGATCACCGAATACCGACGGAGGAAATTTATGCACATTACGATAACGGGACGGCTCGGAAGCGGCAAAACGACGGTATGCCGCATCCTTTCGGACAAATACGGATACGAGATATACAGCACGGGAAAAATAAACCGCGCTATCGCTGCCGAAAAGGGCATTACGGCGCTTGAGATGAACGAGCTGATGGCAAAGGACCTCAGCTTTGACCACATGATCGACGACGCGGTATCCCGCATATCCCGCGAAATGCGCGACCGCACCCTTATTTTCGACTCCCGCATGGCATGGCATTTCGCCTGCGATTCCTTCAAGGTGTTCATGCACATAGACCCCGCGATAGCCGCAAAGCGCGTAATGGCAGACGACCGCGGCGCCGTTGAAAAATATACCGACGCCGACGACGCGCGCCGTCAGCTTCTTGCCCGTGCAACTGCGGAAAACACGCGCTACCGCCGCATTTACGGCACCGACAACCTCGACTACCGCAATTTCGATCTTGTTGCCGACAGCGCAACGATAACGCCCGAGGCGCTTGCGGCACTGATCCTCTCCGAGTTCGAGCTTTACCGCAGCTCTCCCGCCGAATACGGCTCGCCTAAGCTCATGCTCTCCCCGCTGGCGATATACCCGACGGCGACGGTCGGCGAGATGGAGCGGGAGGACGGTCCCATAACGGTAGCGGTGATGAACGGCTCGCATTATGCGGTCGGCGGCGGAAGGGCTCTGCTTGCCGCGATGAAGGAAAAACCGCAGACGGTCAGGGCATACCTTGCCGACGGCGCGGGCAGCGCCGCAGCCGAAAAAAGAGC